>DATHRQ010000507.1:0-13282 GCA_035465095.1 Anaerolineales bacterium
CATCGTCGAACGTCACTCCGCTTTTTATCAACCTGCCGTTCTTTTCGATGAACACTTTTTGCGGTCCATTGACCATGACCTCGCTCACATCAGGGTCGTCGAGCAGGGGCTGGATCGGGCCAAAGCCCGTAAATTCATCGAGGATTTCATTGAAGAGATGCGTGCGCATGTCATCGGGAAGGTTGACCTTGGTTTGTACATACACTTCCTTCAGCCGTTCCTTGATGACGGCTGCGCGGTCTCCCAACACAAGCGCCTCGCCCTCCATCGAACGGCTGACATTGTCAACCAGATAGGTCTTGAATTTGAGCATATCGGCCGCGGTCAGCCGGTTAAAGTTGGATGAGATCGGGGTTGTCATCAGGATCCATTCCCCTGGTCTTCATTCTGTTCTGGCATGACCCAAACGATGTGCTCGCGTTTCACAGCCAGGAACGGCGACTGGAACAGCGTCTGGCCATCCGGGCCCAGAACATCCACATCTGTCAAGGCAAGGAACTTTTCGCCGCGGTCAAGTTCATCCTTCACCCGCTGGTCGCGGCGCACGTGGATGCGCCCGTGGATCATGTGCGTGGTCGTTTGAATCGTCGTATAAATAGAGACCTTCGATACAACATCCGTGAAGATCTTTCCTTTTTCATCGTATTCCGTAGTCATGGTGGCACCTCTTGTTTTTGAAGAAAACGCTCGACATATCATTTCCTTGTCATTCACGAACCATCGAAAGCGCTGTCCTTCTTAATAAATCAATGAATAAAGTGTAGCCGAATTCCCCCTAAAAGTACCTTGCACTTTAATAAGGGTAATATGGAAAACAACAACGGAGAGCATCCCCCGAACATGGCTTTGTCTTTTGAGGAATCGGGAATTTGTCAAAACCTGACTGAACGGACGTGCAGCCGCTTCTGGTTTTGTTCAAAGATGGACAGGCCGCCTCGGTTTTAACGTAACCAGGGCGGCCTCGTCCACGAACATTAGTCTTCCATTGGCGGCATCAAATACCCGAGCCCGGAACGTGTCACGATATGCTTCGGGCTGTGGGCGTCGTCTTCGAGCTTTTGCCTCAGACGGGCAATGCTCACCCAAAGGATCTCCTTATCCGTACGATATTCGGGCCCCCAAACGCTGGTAAGCAGTTCCTCAGAAGACAGGATCTTGCCGACATGATGGGCAAACTGAAGCAGCAGGCGGTATTCGGTGGCCGAGAGCGAGACGGGGGTTTCACCCTTCCAGATCTCTGCCCGTGCAAAATCGATCTTCAGGTTGTCGTGTGTAAAGAAACGCGCCTGCCCGCCGACTTCACCGGCAGGTTGGGCACGCCGCAAGACAGCCCGAACGCGCGCCAGCAGTTCCGTAGCCGAGAACGGTTTGACGAGGTAGTCATCTGCTCCCAGATCAAGTCCGCGGACGCGGTCCTGCTCGTCGCCTTTGGCCGTCAGAATAATGATCGGCGTATTGGAAAATTCACGGATGCGTTGTGTGGCGCCAAAGCCGTCCAGCTTTGGCATCATGACATCCATCAACACAAGGTCTATCGGCTGGTTGGAGAAAACATCCACAGCCTGTGCCCCATCCGACGCGGTGACGAACTCATATCCATCCGTTCTCAGGTTCGCCTCGAGCATACGCAGATAGCGGGGTTCGTCGTCCACAATTAGAATGCGTTTTGCCATACAACCTCCTTATAATCCGTGAGTGATGGGCAGTTCAATGAAAAATGTGGTTCCCTGACCCGGGTTGGACTCTGCCCAAATCTTACCACGATGTGCATCGATGATTTGCTTGCAAATATAAAGTCCCAGCCCGGTTCCCGTTGCCTTTTCGCTGCGGATGCGATAAAACCTCTCGAAGATCAACGGCAGCGACTCGGCTGGAATGCCCGGGCCGTTATCCGTGAATGTGACGATCATGGATTCCCCAACCTGTTTAAGCCCCACAATGATGGCTGCGCCCGGTGCATATTTGATGGCGTTCGTAAACATGTTCTCGAATACCTGCGCGATCCGCACGCCGTCCGCATGGATGGCTGTGGATGAATCAAGGTCGAGGCTCACGTCCAGTTCCTTATAGCGTGCACGGATTCGAGCGGAGACATCCCGTAGAACGGCATCCAGCCTGAGGGGTTGGAAGCGAAGCGGGAGCGTCTTGCTTTGCAGGCGCGCCGATTCAAGCACGTTTTCGATCAGCAGTGAAAGATGGTCGGCTTCCTCATCGATGATTGCAAGGAACTCTTTTTGGGTTTCGGGATCCCAGGATGTATCTTCGCGCAGGAGACTGGTGCTGTATCCCTTGATAAAGCCAAGCGGTGTGCGCAGCTCATGCGATATGGTGCTGACAAAATCGTCCTGCAGCTGCATATGCTGTCTCAGTTCGCCCAACTCGGCTTTCATCCTTCGCCAGGATATGCGCTCGAACAACACCGAAAGGAGCTCGGCCGCAAAGGTTGCCACTGTAATATGCTCATCCTCATATACAGGTCCGCCAAAACGGACGAACACAAACGCACCGTTCACAACCCCATCCATGCGGATCGGAAGGCCTAATAAATAGGGCTGCGTAATTCGATCTTCTGTTGAAGAGATCGTTTCGGGTTCCTGGACCAGCAATCGTTTTTTTTCCAGCACTTGTATCGCTATGTTTTCTCCCCAGGCCGCGTCTGCCTCGGCATCCTTTGCGCGACCCACGGCCCGCGCATAGACGATCTCGAGGCTGCCGGTTTCGGCATCCTGCAAATAGGCGGCCACATTATCGAACACGAACTGCCTGCGCAATACGGCAAGGAACTTCTCAACAACCGCACGTGTATCCCCCCGCTCGTTCAACACCCTGATCAATTCATTCACATACGAAAACGTCGGAGCGTCCATGGCCTACTTGCCGTCTGCCACGGCCAGCAGGGGGAACTTGAACACACTGCCGCGCCCTTCTTCGGACTGAACCTCGATCATGGAACCGTGCGCTTCGATGATCTGCCTCACCAGCGAGAGGCCCAGGCCCGTCCCGCCATAACGGCGCGTGGATGAGCTGTCGAGCTGGTGGAAAGGTTCAAAAACATCCTTCACGTTGTTGGGTTTGATCCCAATGCCGGTATCCGTAACAGAGACGACGACCAGATTCTCACCTTCACGATTAAGACTGACCATCACGCTTCCCCCCGCGGACGTGAACTTGATCCCGTTATCGATAAGCTGGCCCAACACCCAGCCGATCTTCTGCGAATCGCCCTGTGCATATGGGACGTCTTCATCGATGTCTGTTTTCAGTTCGATCTCTCGCTGTTTCGCCCTGCCGGCGAACGACTTGACGGCCAGGCTAGCAATGCGGCGGATATCCATATCTTCCAGCTTGACGTTCAGTTCTCCGCGTGAAGCCAGCGAAACCATGATCAGGTCTTCGATCAATCCCTCAAGTTTATTCGAAGCCTGCTGACTGACCTGCAGGGCATGTCTCTGTTCATCCGATATCGAACCCAGAGATTCAGATATGAGCAGTTCGATATATCCCTTGACATGTGTCAACGGGGTTCTTAATTCATGTGAAATGTTGGATATGAAGTTGGCCTTCAATTGGCTGAGTTCAGACACACGCTGGAGCGCCCGCTCCAACTCGATTGTCCTTTCCTTCACGCGGCGTTCGAGCGTGCGGTTGGCGGCCTGCAAGGCATTCCGCAATTGGAGGATCTGTTCGGTAACCGCCTGATCGAGGTCTGAGCGGTCTATGAATTCAAGGTCGATCAATGCCTGCCCAAGCAGGATCGGATTATTTTCCTCAGCCTGTTTCAATTGATAATCGAGCGCAACTTTCAGATTCTCGTCGGTAATGAGATCCTTTTGAATCAGATATTCCCCCATGCGAGGCACAAGCATTTCAGGAGAAAGTTTTGGCAACGATTTTGACATACCGGTATTTTTCCGTTCCTAACCTTCGCTTACGTAATCATAAATCCTTTATTCAGCGCGATTGATACACCCATTCTCCATGTACCATTGTAGCCGATGATTGCATGCTAAGCAATTCGTCGGGTTCGCAGGTGAAGGGGTCCTTCTCGAGTACGATCAGGTCGGCAAGGTAATTTGGGGCGAGTTTTCCAAGACGGTCTTCCATGTAGGCGGCGTAGGCGGGACCGAGCGTGTACGCCTCCCAAGCTTCAGCCAGGGATATTTTTTGTTCGGGGTACCAACCCTCAGCGGAGGGAGAGCCGCTGGCGCGGCGGCGGGTGACGGCAGCGTGCAGCCCCAGGAACGGATTCGGCAGGTCCACCGGCGCGTCCGATCCGAAGGCCAGCCGCGCGCCGTTGTCCAATTGGGTCCGCCAGGCATAGGAAAGGTTTGCACGCCCGCCCCAGAACTCGTCCGCCATTTTCATGTCGGAGATGGCGTGAATGGGCTGCATGGATGCGATAATGTTCATTTCGCCAAGGCGGAAAATGTCATCGGGGTGAAGCACCTGCACGTGCTCGATGCGATGACGTCGATGAGGCAGATCGTTTTCTTTTTCGTATTTGCGTAACTGCTCATAGGCGTTGAGCACCTCGTGATTGGCACGGTCCCCGATGGCATGGACGGTCATGCCCAACCCGGCCTGCGCGGCTTTGCGGCTATGTTCGAAGAGTTCCTCGCCGTCCATGTTGAGGATACCGCGATTGCTTTCCTCGCCGACGTATGGCTGGAACATGGCAGCCGTATGCGGACCGAGCGCGCCATCCATGAAAACCTTGACATTGCCAATGCGGAGCATATCATCGCCGAAGCCCGCCCGCAGGCCAAGTTCATGGGCCTGATCGAGCAGTTCAACAGGTATGTTCTTCAACACACGCAGTTTGAGCCTGTTTTGCGTATGCAGCACCTGCAGCGCGATGAAGGAATCACGGCGGTCAAAATCATGGACGCCGGTTACGCCCATCTTCCATAAAATGGATTGGGCTTTTTCAATGGCGGCTGCGTTTTCAGCCATTGTCGGTTCGGGTATCGCGGCGCTTGCCAGATCCATGGCCGTTTCGAGCAGTACGCCGGTGGGATCGCCGTTTTCATCGCGTTGGATCTTTCCATTTTGCGGGTCGGGTGTTTCAGAGGTAATATCCGCGAGTTTCATCGCAGCGGTATTGACCAGCCCGGCGTGCAGCGATTTCGCCGTTAAATAAACTGGGTTGTTCGGCGCTATCGCATCCATTTCTTCGGCGGTCGGCCAGGCACCCCAGGTGTTTTGATTCCAACCGTGACCAAGGATCCATTCGCCGGGTTTGGCATATCTCACACGTTCTTCCACACGACGCAGACATTCATCCTTCGTGTCGGTTTCACATTCGATCTTCTGCAAAGCCAGCGAGTAATTCTTCAAGTGGATGTGCGCATCCGTGATGCCGGGCAAAATCACCCGCCAGCTCATATCCTGTTTTTCAGCATTGGGATAGTGCGATAACAGATCATCCGCATCCCCAACTGCGATGATTCTATCGCGGTGAATGAGGAGTGCGGATGCTGTCGGCTGTGCGTCGTCCTGTGTGCGGATGTGTGCGTTGTGGAGGAGTTTCATTTTCATTCCGTGTAGCAGGGGCACAGCGAAACACTTTTGGAGTCCGACGAATTACCGTCCCGCTGTGCCCTTACAATTTATTATGTCAATTTGTCCAGTAAAGAATCCAGTTCCTCATCAGAATAATAATAGATGGTGACCGTGCCGCCCTTTTTCCCATGTTTCAATGCAACCTTCGTCCCCAGACTTGAGCGCAGACGACGTTCCACATCGCTCACGTCCGGGCTTTTGCCTGCCTTTTTCTTCGACGCCGTTTTCCGGCCCGAATATTTTGCCGCCAACGCCTCCGTCTGACGGACGCTTAAGTCCAGGTTGATGACCTGGTTCAACAAGGCTCCCTGTGCCTTGGCGGTATTAAGTGCCAATAATGCCCGTGCGTGGCCCTCGGTGACGCGCCCGTCCACCAGCGCCTGCTTGACCGCGGCGGATGCATCCAGCAAACGCAAGGTATTCGTTATAGTGGAACGCTTTTTCCCAACACGTTCTGCGATCTTCTCATGCGACATCTTGAACTCCTGGGAAAGATGCTGATACGCCTCCGCCTCTTCGATGGCATTCAAGTCTGCGCGCTGGACGTTTTCGATGAGAGCCAGTTCCAATAATTGCTGGTCGGTTGCGCTGCGAATAACAACGGGGACGGTCTTCAAGCCCGCCTTGCGCGCGGCCTGCAAACGGCGTTCGCCCGCGATCAGAATGTAGATCCCATTCTGGCCGGGCGAGACGATCAGCGGCTGGATGACCCCATGTTCGCGAATGGACGCAGCCAGGTTCTCCAACTCATCAATATCGAATCTTTCGCGCGGCTGACGCGGGTTGCGTTGGATGAGGTCAACGGCGATCTGTGCGACTCCGCCACCTGCGCTGCTGGGCTTTGTTTCTCCGGCCGGGATGAGGGCGTCGAGTCCCTTGCCGAGGCCTTTTCGTTTTGCCATATGTTCTCCTAACGATATTATGCAGGGGCACAGCGGAAAGATTGTTCGTCAAATTCTTTGAATAACACGCTGTGCCCCTACTATTATTTCACGGAATTACCGTCACCTTGCAACAATTCCTTCGCCAGTGATTCGTAGGCCTTCGCTCCAACGGACGAGGGTGAGTAGGCAGAAATGGGCAGTCCATAAGAAGGCGCCTCTGCCAGACGGATGCTGCGCGGGACAATGCTCTTGAAGACCTGTCCCGGGAAGTGATCCTTGACCTCGTCGACCACGTCCGAGGAGAGGTTGGTGCGGGGGTCGAACATGGTCAATATGACGCCGCGCACTTCCAGGTCCGGGAAAAGAGCCGATCGGATGCGTTGGATAGTCTGTGTCAGTTGGCCGAGTCCTTCGAGGGCGAGGTACTCACACTGCACAGGGACAAGCACGCCGTCGCGCGCGGCGATCAATCCGTTGACGGTCAGAATTCCCAGCGAAGGCGGGCAGTCGATCAAAATGTAGTCGTATTTTCCATCGAGGGATTCAAGCGCACTCTTAAGACGGAACTCGCGCCCGATCTCGCTCACAAGCTCCACCTCCGCGCCTGCCAAGGAAGGGGATGCAGGCAGAAGCGAAAGTTTGAGTCTTTCATTGAAAAGGACCGAGGCGGCTGGCACCTCGCTGTTGAGCAGGGCTTCGTAGGTGCTTCCCTGCACGACACGTTTATCCACGCCCAGGCTGGAGGTTGCATTGGCCTGCGGGTCAAGGTCGACCACAAGCACGCGCTGTCCCAACTGCGCAAGATACGCCGCGAGGTTGATGGCCGTGGTGGTCTTGCCTACTCCACCTTTTTGGTTGACGAGGGTATAGATATGAGACATCAGATTCCTGTTTTGTAATTGTTGGTCTCGATATGCTTCGCTACTCGACCAACGGGGATCTTAAGGTATGACGACCATCATGCTTTGCTCGATCTCAGGCGTTGTGGGGATTCCATCCAGACCTGCCCGTTCGACAGAATGGGATGCGACCAGGGTTGCAAACCGGGTCGCTTCCCATGGATCGCGTGTCTTCCATAATCTTACAAAAAAAGCAGCAGCGAATATATCGCCTGCACCGGTCGCGTCCACCTGCTTTACAGCCGGGGCGGGGAAACGGCGGCGGTCTCCATTCCAATACAGAACCGCGCCTGCCGCGCCCTCGGTAACGACCAGTATTTCCGTCTGGCCGGCCATGTTTTCGATGTACTCGTCATCGCCATGTACATCTTCACGGCTGATGACGACTGCATTAGCCTGTGCCAGCACGGATTCAGAGTCCGTCCATTCGCGGGTCGAGACAAGCCCATCGGAATCCCATTGACGCATCCAGCCCTGCGGTGTTATGCCGAGAAGTTTTGGGGAAATATTTTTCAGTGAAACAGGGTCAAACTCATTGGCGATGGGGGCAAGATGAATGATCGAAGCATCCCGCCAGACATCGGGTATTTGATCCAGGTCGATCTGCGAAGCGCGCGAACGCAGGTATTGCACGCGTCTATTCTGATCGTATCTATTTTCGTAGGTTGTACTTGTGTTCGATGCGATGGAAACAAGTGGAATACCGTTCAACGGTTCAAGTGAAACATCCCCTGCGGCCGCCGTTACGATCATCACGCGCAGCCCCAGCGCACGCGCCGTCAAGGCCGAGTAGGCAGCTGTCCCGCCCAATTGAGCAGCACCATCCGTGGTCAGATCACGCGATACATGGCCGATCACGAGATAATCCACGGGGTCGAACGAAACAATTTCTTTCATGTGCAAATTATACCGTGAGACGATTTACATATTCGCTTAAAAAGTATGTCCTCCTTCTTCTTTCGGAATTCATGAAAGAAGAAGGAGGACAGATGAATGTTCTCTAAAACGATGTTTAGCCTTCTTTTGGATATATGACCACTTTACGATAGGGGTCCTCACCGGTGCTTTCGGTGTATACGGCCGGGTGACCGCGCAGTGCGATATGCACTAGACGCCTTTCAGCAGAAGGCATCGGTTCGAGCGTTTGTTTGCGTCCGTTCTTGGCCACCTGGTCTGCCATGCGCTCTGCCATTTTCGTCAGCTGCTTTTCGCGGCGGGCGCGGTACCCTTCCACATCCACCAGCAGGTGCACGAATTGCTGTGCCATTTTGCCGATCATCAGTGAAGCCACATATTGAAAGGCATTCAGCGTTTCAGAACGCCGCCCGATCAGCACGCTCAGATCGTTGCCGCGTACGTCCACATGAATGAAGCGCCTGTCTTCACGGTCATTTTCGCCATACTCCGCGGAGACCTGCGCCTCCAGCCCCATCATGTGGATGAGCTTGGATACGGTCGATTCGGTCAGATCGAGCAGGGGATCAGCCCCAAGCGCGGATTCGGATTCTTGAACGGGAGCAGTTTCCTCCTGTGTCTGATCGACGGACTTCGCGTCCGCCTCAGAAACGGTTGATTCTGTTTCGTCAACTTCCTCGTCGCCCGAATCATTGACCGTCAAACGGACGCGCACCTGCGGCTTTCCCAGTCCGAACAAGCCCTTGCTGCCGGTGTCCAAAACCTCAACACTGACGGCATCTGCCGTGAGACCGAGTTCAGCCAGTCCCTGTGCGATGGCCTCTTCGACAGTGGGTGCAATGATCTCAAGTGTGGTCTTTGGGGTCATACCCGCCTCCTTATGATGATGGCCTCATGCCCTTGGGCAGCAGGTTCCACCAATTGGCCTTGCCCTGGGCCGCATATTGAATAATACCCAGCAGATTGCTTGTCACAAAATAGACCGCCAACCCGGATGGGAAGGTAAGGGCAAACCAGCCCAACATGAGCGGCATGGTATACGCCATGGACTGCCCCATGGCCGCGCCCTGGTCGTTGGGGTTGGATGAAGCCGGCAGAGTCAGTTTCGACTGAATATAGGTTGTGAGTGCAACAACGACCGCAAGAATATAATACGGTTCGGGTTGTCCCAGATCCATCCATAGAAATTTGCTGTTGAGCGGAATAAGATTTGCCACATCCAGAATTTCAGTGTTCAGGCTGCGCGAAAGTTTCAACAGGTCGAGCGGCGTGGAACCCAACGCACGGATGATGCTTTGATAAAGCGCGATGATGATCGGGAATTGGATGAGCGTCGGCAGACAGGAACCAAAGGGGTTGATTCCTTTTTCGCGGTAGACACGCATTTGTTCCTGCGCAAGCTTTTCCTTATCCTTGGCGTACTTCTTCTGGATCTTCTGCCATTCCTTGTCGTTCTGCAGATCCTGCATGGCTTTGGCGCCCTTCATCTGCTGGGCGTTGAGCGGCCAGGTAATGATGCGTATCAGGATGGTGAACAGGATGATCGCAACACCAAAGTTTTGACCGATGGCATTATAGATCCACAATAGTATATTAATAAAAATAGATATAAAAGCTTCCCACATGGTTCCTCTAGTTCTCCGGTACGAATGTCCAAACGGTACGGCCATCCGCGTCTAATGCGGTCAGATAAAATTCGGTCTCCAAGGGGGCGACCAGGATCAGGTCGCCGACAACAACCGGGGTGGTGTATATCTTGCCGTCAGCACCCTCGTCCCGCACCTCTTCAAACCACAGGGTCCTGCCGTCCTTGTCGATCGCATACAGATTGCCCGATTCGGTGGCAAGCAGAAGATGGTCATTTTGCAGGACAGCACTGGCTGTAATGGCCCCGTCCGGCTGGATGCTCCAGTTTTGTTGGTCGGTGGATATATCGAAAGAGTAGAAGTTGCCGTCCAGGTCGCCAAAATACAATGTGTCTTCATCGAGGGCTGGCGTACCCCATATCCACGCGCCGGCATCCAGAACGGACTCGTGCCCTCCGGTTTGCGGATCGAACCTTTCAAGTTGTGAGGCCAGCGAACCGACGTATAACATTCCATCCATGCCGATGACAGGCGAGCCGGGAATGGCGGCAGAAATCTCCTGCTCCCAAAAGGAGAAGGTCTGCAGGTCGATGCCGAAGATGCTGTGGTCGAGGGAGGTTACGAAGACCCGCTCGCCATCTGTAACAGGTTGAGCCCACAACCGCCCGCTCAGTTCTATCACCTTTAGCGGCTCCTTCTGGGACCTGCCGTCGTTCAGGTCAAACACATACAGGTTGCCATTGGAATTGGGTGCGAAGAGCCTATCCTCCACGATCAGCGGCGGTGCGACCCAGGGGCTGTCCGCGCCGGCATACGTCCATGCCTTGACCGGGGATTTGAAATCACCATCAGCGATCAGATCATTTGTGTCGAGGGCATACAAGATATGCTCACCTGCGGCGCTGCCGACAATAACCAGGCCGTCGGGGGTAATCACAGGCTTGGAATAGAACTGCGCCTTGCTGTCGTCCTTGTCTGAAAACCGCCATACTTCCCTGCCGTCATCCAAGTCTACGCCGTAGACGGCGGTGACATCCGCAAGGTAGGCCGTGGTTTCGTCTGCGGCCAAGCCGGGCCAGGTCGTACCACGTATGGCTCCACCCACACAGGCGCTTAGAAAAACAGCGCCGAGCAAAACCATGCTGATAAACAATCGTTTCTTTCTCATTGAAGACTCGTACTCCTATTGAACGGGGTCATATCCCCCGGGATTGAACGGGTTACATCGAATCACACGCCAGCCTGCCATGGCCGATCCCTTGAGCACACCATGTTTGTAGACCGCCTGATAACCGTAATGCGAGCAGGACGGATAAAAACGGCAGGTATTCGGCGGCAGGCCCTTTGAAAGGGTCGCCTGATACAAACGGATCAGGGAAAGCATCACGATACGCGGCCAGTTCCAGATCGTGCGCGGCATATCGCGCAGACGCGGCTCGTTCGAGTAATCGTGCAGGTGGAATTCAGGATTCATTATATTGAGGTTGTATGATCTGTGCGCGCTGCAAGAGGCTTTGTACGGCCTGTCGGGTATCCTGCAGGGAGGCGGATGCAAGCCGGGCGCGGGCGATCAGGATCAAGTCCAGACCTGATTCGATATTTGGGATCATCGTCCGAATTGCTTCGCGCAGGAGGCGTTTCGCCCGGTTGCGAGCCACCGCTGTACCGATCGACCGGCCTGCCGCAACCCCCACACGTACACGCGGCTGATCGCTCTTGTTTACAATCAACACAACAAGCGGGTGGGCATAGGACTTGCCAGAACGCCGCACCCGCTTGAAATCTTCAGACCGGGTCAGACGAAATCTTCTCTGCACCCGCGCCTCAAAAGCGCCTTCTACCAGCGAACCTTTTTAACGTGGTCGTTGGCGGTCACTGTCAATCTGTGGCGGCCGCGCAGCCGGCGGCGCTTGAGCACGGCGCGCCCTTTGGCCGTGGACATGCGTTTACGAAATCCATGCACGCGCACACGGCGGCGTTTTTTGGGTTGATACGTTCTTTTTGGCATTCCTTCTTACCTCATTTCAAAAATAATTGCTATTCAGTGTAGTGCCCTGCTTCAAGAACAAGGCACGGTATTATACCGTAGGGGTTTCGATTCGGTCAATTCAGAGGCCGGCCTACTTCTTCGCCGTCCTTTCGGGGTAAACGGGGAAGGCCAGCAGTTCGGAGAGTTTTTGAACGCCTTCCGGGCTGGCAACCGCGATGATCTCATCGTCCTCCTGCAGGCTGCTGTCGCCGCGCGGTAGGGTCATGACACCGTTGCGGATGATGGCAGCGATCACGCAATGCTCGGCCAGATCCATATCCATGAGTTTGATCCCGATGACCTTCGCTCCGGCGGGCACCTTTTCTTCCACGACAGAATACTGTCCGCGGCGGATCTTGAACAGGGTCATCATATCACCCAGCGACATTTCCTCCTGAATGAGATGCGCAAGCACATCGGCGGAATTAAGCGCCACATCCACTTTGAATTTGTCGTTGAAGAGCCAGGCATTGTTCGGGTTGTTGACGCGGGCGATCGTACGCGGGACCTCGAACATGGTCTTGGCGATAAAACACAAGGCCAGGTTGAGCGAGTCGTTGCTCGTCACGGCAGCAATTGCATGTACTTCGCGTGCGCCGGCGGCCTCCAACACACTCGGCTCGACCGGGTGCCCTTCATAGATCACTTCCGTCGGGAGTTCCTGATGCAAATGCGATAGTAGTTCAGGGCGGTTTTCGATCAGGCGCACCTTGTAATTCTGGTTCAATAACAAATTGGCCAGACGCGCCCCTGTGCGCCCGCCTCCGGCGATCAATACGAACATATTACACCTCCGCCTTATCTGACAGGCGCGCTGTCAGCTCACCGATGCCCTCGAACGTGGAACTGACGTTGAGCAGATCATCGGTCTGGAATTTGGTCTCCGCATCCGGCAGGAACGATCGGCCTGCCCTTGTCAAAGCGACCGGGTAGCACTCTTTGAGCGGACCCAGCAGATCGCCCAGCGTGCGGCCCTTCCATTCAGCCGGGATATGAATTTCGTATATTTCCACTTCACCATTTCCAGTCGAATACACCACCTTTTCGGATGGATTCATCAACATCTCCTCCACACGCTGCGCGCCCCAAACCGTGGAGCCGACGGTCTGTAAGCCAAACGCCTCAATGACACTGCGTAAACTGGGGTCATAATTGCGGGCAACCACCACTGGCACATTGAAGAATTCGCGCGCGGCATGCGATACGACGGCGTTAAGTGCGTCCGAGTTGGTGACGGCGGCCAAGCCGTCCGCTTCCCGGATGCCGGCCCGTTCGAGAATATTTTCGGCCAGGCCCTCGCCTTCCAGGGTGCGTCCGCGAAAATCGGGATGTAGCCGGTTGAAGGCCTCCTTTTTGATGTCTACAACAGCGATCTGATGTCCGCTTTTGAACAGATGATAGGACAAC
>DATHRQ010000508.1:0-4176 GCA_035465095.1 Anaerolineales bacterium
GTTCGTGCCTACGAGGCGTACAACCATCGGTACTTCTGGTTTGACTTCTTCCATTGCGGCCAGAATACCGCGTGCGACTTCATCACAGCGGGTGATGCCGCCAAAGATATTGAACAGGACAGCTTTCACTGCCGGGTCAGATAGGATGATACGCATTGCTGCCGCCACCTTGTCTGCTCCTGCGCCGCCGCCGATATCCAGAAAATTGGCCGGTTCGCCGCCAAACAACTTGACGATGTCCATGCTGGTCATCGCCAGTCCCGCGCCGTTGACCATGCATCCGATGTCGCCGTCAAGCTTGATGAACGAAAGCCCGTGGCGGCGTGCTTCCGTCTCAGCCGGGGCTTCCTCGTCCACGTCGCGCATCTCAGCCAGATTCGGCCGGCGGAAGAGTGCGTTATCGTCGATCAGCATTTTGCCGTCCAGTGCGAGGAGACGGTTGTCCTTGGTAATGACCAGCGGATTGATCTCAGCCAGTTCCGCGTCCGTTTCCTTGTACACCTGCCACAAGCCAGAGGCGATATTGCTGAAATCGCGCCACAGCGCGCGCGGCAGATCGATCGAAGCCGCAATATCGCGCGATTGATAGTCTCGTAACCCCAATAGAGGGTCGATATGCACCTTGATGATCTTCTCAGGTGTTTTGGCAGCCACCTCTTCTATGTCCACGCCTCCGGCTGCCGATGCGATCATGACCGGCTTTCTTGCCGCGCGGTCGTTCGTGATGGCGAAATAGATCTCATGTTCGATCGCGGCGGCCTCATCAACCAGCACCTTGCGGACGGGCAGTCCCTTGATTTCCATGGCCAGGATCTGCTGCGCAAGTTCCGCGGCTTCGTTGGAGGTTTTGGCAACCTTTACGCCGCCGGCTTTTCCGCGTCCGCCGACCAGCACCTGCGCCTTGATAACAGCGCGGCCACCCAACTCTTCGGCAATTTGTTTTGCCTCAGCAGCGGTGGTCGCCACCCGTCCCTTGGGGATCGGAATTCCGTACTTTGAAAAAATTGTTTTGGATTGATATTCGTGAAGTTTCATGTTCTTCCCTTGTTAAGATTTCTAAAGCACGGGCATTATACCACCTGGGTTTTAATGGTATCCTCGCACTTCTGTTATGAAACATCTTCTGCGCATACGAACCTTTCTCAAGCCCTACGCATGGCAGATCATCGCATCCATGCTGATGCTGCTCACCATCACCGGGCTGGGACTCGTCGTTCCGCGCATCATCCGTTCTGTCATAGATGACGGACTCGCCCGCGGAGAGTCGGAACACCTCGTCCGTTCGGCGCTTCTCCTGCTTGGACTTGGGCTTGCCTCTGCACTATTGAATTTGGGCAACCGCTATCTGTCTGAGTGGATCGCCGTGCGCGTCGGGTACGACCTGCGCAATCGGATGTACAACCACGTCCAGCAGCTACCGTTTACCTATCATGACCACGTCCAAAGCGGACAACTGATCTCGCGCTGCATCGAGGATGTCCGTTCCATTGAACGCTTTGCAGGAAGTTCGATCACAGAGCTGATACGGTTTGTGATCCTTTCAGTGGGAATCCTTTGGATCATGCTCGCCGACAATACCAGGCTGGCGGTCATCGCCTTATTGCCGATCATCCCGCTTGCGTTAATGACCTCCAGTTTTGGCACCAAGGTTGGGAAATTATTCTTCGCTGTCGATCAGGCGATCGGTGAAGTGTCCAACCGCTTGCAGGAAAACGTGGTCGGCGTCCAGGTGGTGAGAGCCTTTGCGCGCGAGGAATATGAGCTCGAACGATTTGCCCGTGCGAATAAGAGTGTGTTCACGACCTGGATAAACGTTATCGACCAATGGTCGCGGATCATGCCAACGACGGTCTGGTTGATCGCAACGAGCACGATTCTCTTGCTTTGGTTTGGCGGGCAAATGGTCATTGACGGCACGCTGACCATCGGCGCGATCGTCGCATTCAACGCCTATGTTTTGATGCTGGCAGAACCCGCCCAACAGTTAACCGGACTTGTCAATGCGGGCGGTGAAGCGGCGGCAGGTGCGCAGCGGGTCTTCGAAGTCTTGGATACGCATCCTGAGATCCACTCCCCGAAAAATGCGATTGAGCTCGACAACTTGCGCGGTGAAGTGGAATTTCACGGCGTCGGATTGAGGTACAAGGATGAGGAAACCTCATCTCTGAGTGACATCGACTTGAAGGTCGAACCCAACCAACTGGTTGCCCTGATCGGCCCCACTGGTTCGGGGAAAACTTCACTGGTCAACCTGATCCCGCGTTTCTATGATTCAACGGAAGGTCAGGTCTGCGTGGACGGACAGGATGTTCGCCAAGTTGACTTGATCTCCCTGCGCAGGCAGATCGGCATCGTTTTACAGACATCGCTGCTGTTTTCTGATTCAATCAAGGCGAATATCGCTTATGGCCGCCCGAATGCAACGGAGGAGGAAGTAATTGCTGCTGCCAGGGCCGCACAGGCGCATGAATTTATCGAAGGCTTTCCAAACGGATACGAGACCATCGTCGGTGAACGCGGCGTGACCCTCTCCGGCGGACAGCGTCAGCGGGTGGCGATTGCCCGTGCATTATTGATGGATCCGCGCATTTTGATCCTCGATGACTCGACTTCGTCTGTCGATACGCAAACTGAAAAACTGATTCAGGCCGCGTTGGACAACCTCATGGAAGGGCGTACGACATTCGTGATAGCTCACCGCCTTTCAACAGTTCGCCGCGCAGACATGATCGTTGTCATGGATAAGGGCCGCATCGTCGAGCAAGGCACGCATGATGAGCTGCTCAAAGCTGGCGGACTATATACAGAGATACACGACCTGCAGCTGGTCGATCATACCAAATTTGCCGAGGAGATGGAGGAATTACAGGAAGAGCGGGTCGAGATCAAGAGGGAGCGGGAGCTTTAATACATGGCAACCAAAATCATCCCTCCCGACTATATTACCGAGTCCGAAGAACTTTACGATAAAGGCTACGACCCCAAAGTGGCGCGCGGACTGTTGCGATTCGTAAAGCCTTATGCCAAGCAGATGCTGGTTTCTCTGGTGTTTATGATCATCGTTACGGTGGCATCCGTGTCCTGGCCGTATTTTGTCAAGCTGGCGATCGATGAAGGCATCGCCAAAAAGGACCTGAATGCGCTGGGCACCATCGCCATCACTTATTTCATCGTTGCCGGGATCCAGCTCGTTACGAACTTCTTCCGCGTGCGCATTATGTCGCGCGTGGGGCAGCACATTTTGTATGACGTCCGTACGGCGATGTTCGATCATTTGCAGAATTTGTCGTTGAGTTTCTACAATCGTTACAGTGTGGGGCGTGTGATCACACGTGTCATCAATGACGTGGGTACGCTGCGCGAATTTGTGACCTGGGCAGTATTGGCCATTGTCCGCAATTCGTTGGCGATCATTGGGACGTTGATCGCGATGGTCTCGCTCAATTTCCGATTATCGTTGATAACGCTGGCAGTCGTGCCGATCATGGTGCTGGCGACGATCCTGTATCGAAACATTGCCCGCCGTAGTTACCGACGCGTGCGTGCTGCCGTCTCATGGACGAACTCGGTGCTGGCGGAAAATGTCAACGGTGTCAGGGTCGTGCAGGCATTTTCACGCCAAAAGCATAATTACGAGAACTTCCAGGGGTATATCAATCGATATCAACTGGAAACCAGTCTCGATGCGGCCAGGGTGGCTTCCGCCTTTACTCCAATCGTGGATGTGCTTGGTGCGATTGCAACGGCGCTGGTCGTGTACCTCGGCGGCACGGCGGTATTGGGAGAGAACATCACTGCAGGGGTATTGATCGCTTTCGTACTTTACATCGACCGCCTCTTCGATCCCATCCGTGACCTGAGTCGCCGTTTCGATACGCTTCAATCCACCATGGCGGGCGGCGAACGCATCCTTGAACTGCTCGATACGCCGGTTGAGGTTCAGGATGCGGAAAATGCTGTTGAGATGAAGCCAGTTGTCGGTGAGGTCCGATTCGAAAACGTCTCGTTCCATTATTCTGATGATCCGACGCTTGTCCTGGATCACATCGATCTGACGGTGGATGCAGGTCAGACGGTGGCGCTGGTGGGGGAGACGGGTGCGGGCAAGACGACCATGGTCAAGCTGCTGACGCGCTTCCACGACCCGACTTCGGGCTGCGTGCGCGTGGACGGCGT
>DATHRQ010000509.1:0-3172 GCA_035465095.1 Anaerolineales bacterium
ATTTAACCGATTCATCCCAAGCCCAAAGCCTGATCCCATTCATCAACAGATCCACGCCGATTCATTATCTCGTCAACAACGCCGCGATATTTGAGTCTCATTCCTTTGACTCCACCTCCATCGAAGCCTGGGAAAGGCACATCGCGCTCAACCTGACTGCCCCCTTTCTCTTAAGCCAGGCTTTCGCCAAACAAGCGCAGGACGGCGCACGCATTGTAAACATTCTCGATTGGCGCGCCCTGCGTCCCGGCGCGGATCATTTCCCCTACACGATCAGCAAAGCTGCACTGGCCGCGATGACCAAATCCATGGCCGTTGCGCTTGCACCGCAGATCATCGTCAACGGACTGGCCCTGGGCGCCATCCTGCCACCATCCGATGGGAACGCTCCCTCCGGCATCACCGAACACATTCCAATGAAGCGCTGGGCTGAGAAGCACGAAGCGGAGCAGGCGCTGCTCTTTTTACTTACTTCTCCCGAATACATCACTGGCGAAATTATTCATGTGGATGGCGGCAGGCATTTAATTTGATATGATTCAAGTATATCTGCACACTGTTTTCATGCTGCCTACACGAAGGAATTAGAAGGGTTTTACATGGACAAAGTAATTATTAAAAATCTACTCGCCCGCGGCATTATCGGTATTCGTGATTGGGAACGCAAACGCGCACAGGATATCCTGATCAATATAATCCTATATACCGACACCCGTCAGGCGGCCAATACAGACAACATTACCGACTGTGCCGATTACAGCGCAGTGGCAAAGAAGGTTCAGGCGCATGCAGAAAGCGCGGGTCGGTTTACTGTCGAAGCGCTGGCAAATGACCTGGCCGAGTTGTGTCTGCAGGAAAATAATGTCATCAGAGTTACGGTGCGCGTGGAAAAGCCGGGCGCCGTCCGTTTTGCAGAGTCCGTTGGCGTGGAGATCGAACGTAGCAATGACGAGTGACATCCACGAGGTCTATCTAAACCTGGGTTCGAATATCCAGCCTGAGGCCAATCTTGTCAAGGCGATACAACTACTGCAGGAATATGGGAATGTACAAAAAGTGTCCAGCGCATGGGAGTCCAAATCGGTTGGGATGGATGGACCCAATTACCTGAACTCTTGCATCTTATTGGCAACTGATTATGAACAGGCCAGCCTGAAGGAAAGAGTCATCCGCCCGATCGAAACGCAATTGGGGCGTAAAAGAAGTGAAAATAAATATACCCCCCGCACCATTGACATCGATACAATCCTGTTCGACGAAGAACGCTGCAATCAGCGTTTATGGGAATTTGTCTTCATCATTGTCCCGCTGGCAGAGATCTACCCACTTTATCAGGACCCGATCACAAATGAATTCATCACGCAAACGGCAGCTCGTCTGCGCAGCGAGGTATGGATCAAGAGACGTCCCGAAGTATTAAGTCAGTTAAGTTGGAACAGATTCAAAGGTCAGAACTGAAGCGGGTTTGCGCTGTTGCGTGCAATGTTGGCCAAAAACTCCTGCCGTGTGGAGGGATTTGTGCGAAACCCTCCATGCATCGCGGAGGTCGTCATACGCGCATCATGTTTCATCACTCCCCGCATCATCGAACACATATGCATGGCTTCAACCACGACAGCCACTCCCTGAGGCTGGAGGGTCTCCTGAAGAATATCCGCGATCTGACGGGTCATGCGCTCCTGCACCTGCAGCCTGCGGGCATACATATCCACGATCCTTGGAATTTTGGAGAGACCGATCACTTTATCGGCGGGAATATAGGCAACATGCGCCCGCCCAATGAACGGCAGCATGTGATGCTCGCAAAGGCTGTAAAACTCAATATCGCGGACAA
Organism: Anaerolineales bacterium; assembly: GCA_035465095.1. Classification (GTDB taxonomy): domain Bacteria; phylum Chloroflexota; class Anaerolineae; order Anaerolineales; family Villigracilaceae; genus Defluviilinea. Next base: position 1,835 of record DATHRQ010000509.1, read on the forward strand.
GAACCATTTCATCGTAACTAATGTTGAACAAAGCACCATTGATGATCTCATGAGGATCGGCAGTATACCCACTTAACAGCTCAACATACATTCTGGATACCCGGGCAGGGGTATTTCTGAGGCCCTCACGATCAGGGTCCTCCCCCACTGCGTCTATCAGTTGACGGATCGCTGCCTCAACAGCCTCTGCATTTACATTTGTCTTGATCTTATACTTATCATCCATATTTTCAAAATTATCCGTTTACCTTAATTGTTATGGCCAGCCCGACAAACATCGGACTGGACCTATATCTTAAAAGCTTTATTATTTCAGCCGAGCACAGGCTCGATCAGCCCATACGAACCATTGCGTCTGCGGTATAGGACCTGGATGGAGTTTTTTTCTGCGTTAAAGAATACGAAGAAGTTATTATGCCCAAGCAGGCGCATCTGCTCAACCGCCTCGTCTTCGTTCATTGGCATCATAACAAATTTCTTACGGCGGACGATCAGAGGAAGCAATTCGCCTGTCTCATCAATAGGCCATTCTTCTTCAAAAACCTCGGCAGCTGAGCGGCCATCTCCGCGCCCGCGATAATGCTTGCCCTTATACCGTTCAATCTGGCGCTGCATTTTGTCCAACGCCGCGTCGAAAGCCACATGGAGGTCATCAGCCCTCTCCTCCGCCCGCAGAAGATAGCCTTTCCCCCGTACGGTAATCTGAGCCACCTGGCGGTCTTTTGCATTTCTCGCGGTTTTGTTATGTGACAACTCAACTCGTATTTCACCGATTTCCTGAAGGTAACGTTCAAGCTTGGCAGCCTTCTTCTCAACGTACTCGCGCGTGTTATCCGTCAATCGCATGTTACGAGCTGAAACCTCAACTGTATTTGCCATTCCTACCTCCTGAAAAGATTATCAACCATCCAGTCGAATGGTTGTCAAACACGGTTCAAATCATGATGTGAAAGTGCACGAGCAATCGTCAGCGCATAAACGTCTTGAGCGCCAGCATCCATCAGTGCCCGCGAACAGGATTGGATTGTGGAGCCGGTCGTGGCGACATCATCCATCAACAGGACGGATTTCCGCTTCACGATCTCAGAATCAGCCTGATACGCGCCAAGGACATTTTCTTTGCGCTGAGAGATCGACAAACCTACCTGCGAATGTGTTTCACGCGACTTCCTCAACGCAGTCGGCTCATATTTCCATCCAATCTTATAGGCAAGCGGTTCTGCAACCAACTCCACCTGATTATACCCTCTCAATTTCAGGCGCTTTTTTCCAAGAGGAACCGGGATGAGCAGGTCGATCTTCCATTCCAATGACCGCACAAACTCCGACATGTGCAAA
>DATHRQ010000510.1:0-8564 GCA_035465095.1 Anaerolineales bacterium
CGATTTGATCGTGGATGGGCTGACAGTTAATTTCCCAGCGATCTGTACGTTGTTCAACCCTTCGATCATCAGGGCTAGTACCTCGCGTTCGCGTTCCGTCAAGTCTTGACCGGGCTTCGGTGGCAGATTGGCAGTCTCTACGAGGGACTGAGCAGCTTCGGGGGAGAGCGTGGCGCGTCCGGCGTGTGCGGCACGGATTGCCCAAACCAGATCATCCGCAGAGACATCCTTAAGTAAATATCCGATCGCACCGGCTTCCAATGCTTCCTTGATCAGTTTCCCATCTTTGAAGCTGGTGAGAACGATGACCTGTATTTGTGGAAACTTTTTGCGGATGGTGCGCGTCGCCATCGCTCCATCCATCCCAGGCAGGGACATATCCATTAGGATCACGTCTGGGAGAACTTCAGCGCAAAGTTGGATGGCGGCTTCACCGCTTTCGGCTTCGCCCACCAGTTGCAGATCATCGAAAACCTTTAGAATGGTTGCCAGCCCGCGACGAACCATTGTATGATCGTCAACGATCAAAAGGCGGATGGGTTCGGAGGTTGAGATTGTCATGATCACTCCTTCTGCGGGTCATATATCCAGTGCATGATAAGTTCAGTGCCGTGACCGGGCCGGCTTGTGACTGATAACTGCGCTCCGGCGGCTTCTGCACGTTCGCGCATCATACTTAAACCATAATGACCTGCAAATGTTTCTTCGGGGTTAAAGCCCATGCCATCATCGCGAATGCGCAATTTGACGGCTGAACCTTCATGTACTAAATCGATATCCACTTGGTTGGCTTTGGCATGTTTGGCAACGTTGTTCAACGCTTCCTGGCATATCCGATAAAAGGCTACCTGTATTTCAGCAGGCAGGATGACCTCCTGCGCGACATTAATATTGACCGGGATGTTGATCCGCCCCGAAAGGGCGTTCCCCAGCAGGTGCAGCAGATCGCCAAGATCTGTGTCAGTCAATGCGGATGGACGCAGTTCAGCCAGGAGCGCGCGCATTTCCGCCTGCGCTGCACGGGTCAACCGACGTAGATCGTCCAGCGATTTACGCGCTTCATCCTGATCTTGATCCCACAAGCGCGGCAGAACATCGGCGATTAAACCAGCGGAGAAGAGCGATTGGTTGACGGCATCATGCAGGTTTTGCGCAAGGCGCTGACGTTCCTGTAGGGCGGCGAGAGTCTGAGCGTGTTCATACAATTCCGCATTGATCAGAGCGATGGCGGCCTGATTGGCTACTGTAAGTGCCAGATCGGCATGATGAGCCGTGAAGTAATCCTTCTCAACATGTGCGACGCCTACGCTGCCAATGACACGGTCCTTTACCGCCACAGGAACCCACATCCACGCTTGCACTCCCTTCAAAAGCAGATCTGTCTGATCATCCAACAGCGACCGTAGAAACTGCGCTGAGGGATCAGAACTCCACACATCGGGGATACGGTCAGGTTGATGCCCATTGAACAACCTCATCAGAGTTTCGGGTCCATTCAGCCGTATGCGGAAGGGTACAGCTTCTTCCAGCCGTTGCGGCCCACGTACAGCTAGAGCGACCATCGCAGATCCATCAAGCACGAACAGTTCGGCATGAGTATATTCAACCAAGACCCGTAACTGATCGAGGATCAATCCGGGTTTGAGTTCCAGGGCAGATGCGAATGTTTGGGATATTTCAAGAAGGGTGGATTGTTCGCGAATGTGAAGTTCCACGCGTTCGTGGAGCAGGCGTTCGGCATCGACCCGCCCACTGACGTCGCGAACGATACTCAGCACACAGGGTCGAGCCTGAAATAGGAGTGACGTTCGGCGTACATCCACATAGAACGACGAACCGTCTTTGCGCAAATGAACTGCCGGAACATCGAAAGTGCTTTCCGTTTGAGCCTGACTGCCAGCTTCAGTGAACAGTCGCTGGCTGTCTGGATGGATATATTTTGTCAGGTGCAAGCCGATGAACTCATCACGTGTATAGCCGTGCATCACAATTGCAGCAGGGTTGGCCTCTACTATGCTGCCAGTCTCTACATCGCTGATGATCATTCCATCGCTGGCGGCTTCAAAGATGACACGGTAGGGGTGTTCTTTATCATCGGTACTTACCTGGGATGGCAGAGTCTTTTTTGTCATGATTATCTTCAGGTGCACTTACTCTGTTAAAGATGCTGGATTTCAGCCAATCCTTGCTGTCTCTTCCGTTAGTTCGTTGCTTTGCCGGGCTTGCCTCTTTAGGATGCGTCTTTCAATTTGCTTACCGATAAGATCCCGCTTTCTTAATTCTATTATAATGCTACAATAAATCAATATTAGATGAGCTTGGGTTTCGAAAAACATAGTCGATTCCGTCTAAAAAGATGTACCGATGATAAGTTGCCTCGTATTTTGAACCATTAGTGTGTTACACTCATATAGGCATTTCATAAACAATGTGTTTATCAACCATTGGGGGAAACGGAGGACGTTCCATAGGGAACGCCATTAATACCCAGCCCATTTGCACGATATTGCACGATAAGCAGTAAAGGAAAATAGTATGAATAAGAGAGAGACTGTTCAAGCCCTCATGGATTCCATCCAGAAGGGTGATTTTGAGAATGCAAAATCCATGCTCGCTGATGATTTTCAATTCAGCGGACCCATCCCTGAACCGATTAATGCAGAGGCTTGGCTTGGCATGAGTGCCAGCTTGAAGGCAGCCTTCCCGGACCTGGACTATCATTTCAAGGTCATCGGCACTCAAGGCGATGTCGTCAGGTCCACTTCACAGTTGAGCGGTACCCACAACGGCTCATTCGATCTGACAAACATGAATCTGGGCTTGATCCCTGCCACAAACAAAGCCGTTTCAACCAAATCCGAAAAAACAAAGGTGACCGTCAAGGGAAATAAGATCACTTTATGGGCTGTGGAACCCAATGATGGTGCGGGGTTGATGGAAATCCTCAAACAGATCGATGCCAAGTTGCCGAAGGTGTAGTGTGTAGGTGTCCAAAACATTTGGATTGCTAAACAGCACTTAATAGCTGTGATGGAATAACCGGATTAGTGCGATATCTTCGCCGCCCACCCCATAACAGGGTCGGCGGCGTTTCTTATGCCAGTATGAAGAATGCTGGAGAAGGCGATAGTAAAAATGGAAGCCAAGTTGTATGTTGGAAATCTATCCAAGTCAACGACACAAGATGATCTGAATGTCCTGTTTGCGCAAGCCGGGGAAGTCATTGCGGCAGAAGTGATAAGAGACCGCAAAAGCGGCGACTCGCGGGGTTTTGCATTCGTCACCATGAGTGCGCAAAGTGAAGCTGATAAGGCTGTCAGTATGTTCAACGCTTATTCATTAAGCGACAATACACTGAAGGTCAGTTTGGCAAAACCAAGGGAACAACGCGGTGTAACAGGCTCAACCCTAGAGCCGTAAAAGAAGGAACTGAATGATCAATTTAAATATGAGCACGCACATCTGTCTGCCAATCGACCAGGTCTTTGACTTTGTAAGTAACCCTGAAAACGATTTTCAATGGCAGTATGGAACATTGGAAACCGCCAAACTTTCTGAAGGTGTTAGTGTTATAGGAACTTTTTTTCGAAGTATCGGCCATCTAATTGGACGCAGAAACCTAAGCACCTTCGAAGTGACCGGTTACGAATTAAACAAGAAGTACCAATTCAAGACTCTCTCTGGTCCGTTGCATTTACAGACCACCTACATCTTCGAGAAGGCTGATGGCAATACAAGGATCAATATCTCGATGAAAGCCAATGTGGTTAATTTCTTTCAGGTGAATGAGGGGATTATGGAGAGAAGGATGAAAGAACAACTGAAGGAAAATCTGGCAATGCTCAAAGATATTCTCGAGGTCAGGCGTATTTCACCGCCTTCCCAACCATTTCCACTGATCATCTAGAAACTTAAAACGACACGTATAAGGATTATAGGACCAAACCAAACCAAAAGGGGTGTTTGCTAGGAGAAAAAATAATATATGGAAAAAACTACCCTTTCGGTTATTAAGCGCATTGCTTTTATCGGAAATTATCTGCCGCGTCAGTGCGGCATTGCTACATTTACCACGGACCTGTGTGAAGCTTTTGCCGATGAATACAAAGGCACGGCATGTATCGCCCTGCCTGTCAACGATATTGAGGCAGGCTACGAGTACCCATCGCGGGTACGATTTGAGTTAACAGAGAAGGATATCGAATCCTATCGCCGCGCCGCTGATTTCCTGAATATCAACAATGTCGATATGATCTCTTTACAGCATGAATACGGTATCTTTGGAGGACGCGCCGGTGACCACATTCTGGCACTCTTACGCGGATTACGTATGCCCATTGTTACAACCTTCCATACAGTCTTGCGGGATCCCAGCCCCGATCAGCGCCGCGTGCTGGAGGAGATCGCTTCTCTTTCTGATCGTGTAGTTGTCATGAGTAACCGAGGCGCGGAATTCCTGCGTGATGTATACCATGTGCCCGCTGAAAAAATAGACCTGATCCCGCACGGTATTCCAGATGTCCCATTTGTTGACCCGAGCTTTCATAAGGATCTGTTCGGGGTGGAGGGCAAAAGTGTTTTGTTGAGTTTTGGTTTGCTCTCGGCGAACAAGGGCATCGAGAATGTTATCAAGGCTTTACCCGCCATTCTGGCAAAAAACCCGAACGTGGTCTATATCATTGTCGGCGCAACCCATCCTCAGGTTATACAGAACGAAGGTGAGACCTATCGGCTGTCCCTTCAGTGGCTGGCACAGGAGCATGGCGTGGAGGCAAATGTGATCTTTTATAATCGCTTCGTAAGCTCGGGGGAACTCATTCAGTTTATTAGCGCTGCAGACATATACATTACTCCCTATCTTGACGAGGCTCAGATAACTTCTGGAACCCTGGCTTATACAGTGGGGGCTGGCAAGGCGGTTGTTTCCACTCCTTATTGGTACGCAGAAGAGATGTTGGCAGATAAGCGTGGCGCGCTGGTGCCTTTCAGTGACCCGCAGGCTCTGGCTGAGCAGGTGATCGATCTGCTGGGTAATGAGTCGAAACGTCATTCCATGCGTAAACGCGCCTATCTCTTTGGGCGGGATATGATCTGGCCGCAGGTTGCGGGCAAATATATGAAGACCTTTGAGCGCGCCCGAGACAACCGTCGTTATTTTGCAGCGGCTGAATTTGCGCTTAAACCGTTGGATAAACGCGCTGGGGAATTGCCTCCGCTCAAACTGGATCACTACCGTAATCTCACGGATGATACCGGAATTTTCCAACATGCTGTTTTTACCATGCCCAACTATCGTGAAGGATATACGACGGATGATAATGTCCGTGCGTTACTGGTAAGTGCGCTGCTCGAAGAAGTGGGGAATACAGATGCTGTTGATATGGCAAATCGTTATCTCGCTTTTACCTTTTACGCATTCAATATTGAAAACAGGCGTTTCCGTAACTTTATGGACTATCAAAGAAACTGGCTTGAGGAGCTCGGTTCAGATGATAGTCATGGCCGCGCCTTGTGGGCGCTGGGCACAGTGCTGGGGCGTTCGAACACGCCGTCGCTGCAAAATATGGCTGGGCGGTTGTTTCAACTCTCCCTGATGGCGATCCTTGAAACAACCAGTCCGCGTGCCTGGGCTTTTGCGTTGATCGGCATCCACGAGTATTTGGGTCGTTTCAGCGGTGACCGCCGTGTCAGCCAGGTGCAGGATGAATTGGCGGAGCGGTTGTTAGGGCTTTATCAGCACAATCGTAAAGACGGATGGCATTGGTTTGAAGACAAGTTAACCTATTGCAATGCAGCCTTGTCACACGCCATGCTCCTTTGCGGACAATCCATACCCAATGTCGAGATGACTGAAGCGGGTTTGGAGTCTCTTAGTTGGCTTGCGGACCTGCAAAAGTCGGAGGGGAGAGACGGGCATTTCGTCCCCATTGGCTCCAATGGTTTTTATCCCAAGGATGATGAACGTGCACGATTTGACCAACAGCCTGTGGAAGCGCAGGGAATGGTCTCTGCCTGTTTGGAAGCCTTCCGTATTACTGGAAAGAAAGGCTGGCACAGGGAAGCCCGTCTGGCTTTTGAATGGTTTCTCGGGCGAAACGACTTGCACACTCCGGTCTACGACCCGACCACAGGCGGCTGTCGTGATGGCTTGCATCCTGATCGACCAAATGAAAATCAGGGCGCTGAATCGACGCTGGCTTTTCTACAATCGCTATTGGAATTACGACTGGCGAAAAATATCATGATTACCGATGAGGATACCCACATTGACCAAGCAACCCTTACAACTGTTTCACCGCCACAAACTCAACCCCATCCTGACAGCCGCGAACTGGCCTTATCAGGTCAATAGCGTCTTTAACCCCGGTGCAACCCTGCTTGCCGATGGGACCACTTTATTGTTATGCCGCGTGGAGGATCGCCGTGGACTTTCCCACCTTTGTGTTGCCCGGTCAGAAAACGGCCTGGATAACTGGCAGATCGATTCGCCGCCCACATTGATGGCTGATCCGGAACAGTTTCCCGAGGAGCATTGGGGTTTGGAAGATCCGCGCATTACGTATATTCCCGAGTTGGAAAAATATGCAATTGCGTATACGGCCTACACTCGGGATGGTCCAGGTGTGGCCTTGATGCTTACACAGGATTTTCATCAATTTGAACGGTATGGTGTCATCATGCAGCCTGAGGATAAGGATGCAGCTCTACTTCCGCATCGCATCGATGGTCGCTGGGCGCTCATCCATCGCCCGGTCAGTGCAACCGCGGCTCACGTGTGGATCTCCTATTCAACCGACCTGCGGGAATGGGGCAGCGCTAAAATGATCCTGAAGGCGCGCTTTGGCGGCTGGTGGGACGCAAATAAAATTGGGCTTTCTCCGCCTCTCATTGAAACACCACAGGGCTGGTTGATGATCTATCATGGCGTCAAGAATAATGGGGCAGGGGTAATTTACAGACTTGGGTTGGCTCTATTTGACCTGAATAACCCGGAGCATTGCCTGAAGCGCGGCAGCGAATGGATGTTTGGCCCTGAAGCATCCTATGAACTTCATGGGGATGTCGATAAGGTGGTCTTTCCCTGCGGGTATACAGTCGCGCCCGATGGCGATACCCTTCGCATGTATTATGGCGCGGCGGATACCAGTGTTGCCTTGGCAACGGGAAGTATTCAAGCCATGCTTGATTGGCTGGAAGAACAGGGGTAAGGCATCCATGGTTGTGCTGGCTACTTTCGACCCCGACCAGCTACACTATTATCTTGGGTGACGGTCAATCACTCTCCCGAAATTTCGGTTATAAAAAAGGTATTTGTTAAAATGACTTCTGATGTCTCTAAGCTGTTCAGATTATAAAGAAAGGCTGAGTAGTCATGACAAACCAGTACCCCTACGATTTCTTCGTCTCCTACCGACATCGCGAACCGGATAAAAGCTGGGTGCGCAAGACTCTAGTACCTGCCATCGAGCAAGTAGGTTTGCAACTGTTTATCGATTACCGTGACTTTCAACTTGGTGCATCGCTTGTCAAAGAAATGGCGCGCTGTTGAAGAAAGCCGCTTTACGTTGGCCGTTATCACTGCTAGCTATTTACAAAGCAATTTCACAGAACTCGAAAATGTGATGGCTAAACAATTGGTATGGAAAAAAGCCATGTCCGCTTAATTAGGATCCTCCGCCATCCCGATCTAGATATCGACAAAGTTCGCCTCGACATCCGCGGCAGCTTGATGCTGGATATGGCTCATGACGATGAGTTCGATGTGCTGATTGAAAGGCTGGTTGGGGTAATTCGAAATCCGCCTGAGTAAATCGATATCTTAAATAAAACACCCCCGACTGTTCTCTTGAAGATTGCCATCTCATCCTGCCATGCAAAATACATATCCCAACGCACCTGGAGATTCATCCAGAAATCCGTGGATATGTTGAAGAATTTCGCGAGGCGCAAAGCAGTGCTGGGAGTGACACTGCAGCGACTATTAACAATATCGTTGACCCGTTGATAAGGGACATGAATTGCATCAGCAAGCTCTCTCTGGGTTAAACCCATGGGATTGAGAAATTCCTCCCTGAGTATTTCGCCGGGGTGAGTAGGTTGACGATGTGTTGGTAGACGGATCATTTTGTTGCACTCCTTTTATAAGAAGGCACTTCGAGAGTATTTCGGTATTCTTCAAATTCCCATGTTGAGTCAAGTTATATATGATATTATCATCCACGATCGATATGGGATATCGCAAAAAACACCGACAAAAAGTAGGACAATAGTAATGCTTATGGTAGGACAACAGTAGGGCTGATTGAATAAGACTTATTATAGAGATTGGAAATATTGGAAGAAAAGCCCTGTTTTAAGCGAAAATAAAGGACATATTGAAAGTATAATTTCAATTGGAAAGAGTATTCTACGCGTCCCGGATTCTTCTAAGCTGTTTGATGTGGGTTCGAATCCCGCCAGGGGCGCAGATATAGGGGAGTCGAGCACCGCCATATCCCAGATGTAGCGGTGCTTGCATTTAAGAGCAACATCGGTATACCTTAACGGGAAAAAGTTATTGGAAA
>DATHRQ010000511.1:0-9863 GCA_035465095.1 Anaerolineales bacterium
GATAAGAGCACTGGAAATCCCTGGGCGATGTAAGATGGCACGCCATGGTAGCTCATGAGGACAGGTCCCACATTTGTGTAGATGTAAAAAACAACCAGAAGCGTCGCCGCATCGGGCCATTTTATAAAAGCCAGTAGGAGAGGAATGCTCAACAGCACACCTGTTGCTAGAAGCGGTTCGCTCGCCATCAAAAGCCCAATCGCGGCAGCGCCAGGCAAAGCAATAAGTATTATGGAGAGTAATATACGCTTGCCTGCGAAAAACTTTTCTACTGTTGTTGAATTCAATACTGTCATAAGATCCTCTCTTGGTTAGTGAATATTCTAATACTGCTACTAGCCATGTCGTTGCGGCTCCCAATGCTTGACCTGGTGCCCGCGCAAAACATTAATTATAGCCACCAGGGAAGCCGCGTTGACCATGCAAAAATAGAACGGAATAGTGAATATTTTCTTCCGACCGAGGCGGGTTCCTTTGAGCAGCCAGCCTAATGCAGCACAAGCGTAAAACACAGTCTGGGCAATGGCCGCCAATCGATAGATGAATCCTGACTTCCATAAGAACAGGCTTACCAGGAAGAGAATCAACAAAGGAAAAACCACCAGGTATCTCAGGATTTTGTGGGAAAAAAGCTGGATGGCGTAAAATTTGTATCGGAAGGGGTTAAGCAGTTTGCTCCTGAACATAAAGGCGTTCCAGCTACGCATGATCACACGTACTTTGCGTCCAAACTCCACCTGACTTGTTGCAGCGACGGGCTCGTAGGCAATTGCCTCCGGTGCAAAGACCAATCGATATTTCCGCACGATAATGCCGGTTGAGGTGAAAAGGTCATCCGACACTCCGTCTGGAATGGACTCAAAAAGTGACCTGCGGATCGCGTATATAGCTCCTGTAGCTGCCAGAGTATTTCCTGATTTGCCCTGAAATTGTTTCAGCATGCGATCAAAGTTCCAATAGGCACGCTCGCCATCGCTGCTCGATCCTCCACCAGAGCCGTCTGTCCTATAAACCTGATTGCCGGCCACACCGCCCACTTTTGGATCTCCAAACGGCTTTACAAGATGTTGGATGGCGTCTGCTTTATACATGCTGTTTGCATCGGAGAAAACCAGGATCTTGCCACTGGCAGCGTTAACAGCGGCATTGAGAGCTGCCGCCTTTCCAACCCGAGAAAGCGAAAGTAATTTCACTCCATGTTCTTCGTACTTCTGTACGATAGCGTCTGTACCATCTGTTGACCCATCTGATGCAATAATGACTTCAAGGCAATCCCGAGGATACTCCAATGACAAGATGTTATCCAACTTTGCCCCAATGGATTTTTCCTCGTTATAAGCGGAGATCACAATACTGACAGAGGGAGGTGTGGTCAACTCGTCCTTCCTATAAGGATGAGCCCAGAAGAGCCCACGCAGAACCACACCCAAAGGGAATCCAACATAAGTGTAAACGATTAGAACAACTGCAGTCCAAAATATTACGATCAAGCCGATCATTGACGGTCCTTTAGAAAGTATCGTGCAAGCTTTGCTGTATTCTTATTCAGATCGAACTCTTCGACCACTTTTTCCCTGCCGGCTCTTCCAAGACGGTGACGTAGGTCTGGATCCTGTATATAGCGTTCCAACGCATCTGCAAGGGACCTTACGTCCCTTGGCTGGACCAGCAAGCCTGTGAGTTGGTCGTTTACCAATTCCGGAATCCCGGAGAGGTCACTCGCAATCACGGGAACTCCACTCCCCATTGCTTCCATAAGCACGACTGGAATGCCTTCCCGCCGCCCGTCACGGGTTGGAACGCTGGGTACCGTCAAGACATCGGCATCCACCAGAAGACGGGCAATCTCATCCCTTGTAAGTCTGCCATGAAAGCGGACATTGCCTGAAAGACCAGCCTGATCGACAAGTTCGCTTAGAGGCTTTCGATCAGGACCGTCTCCAACAAAATGACACTCGAAGGTGTATCCTCTTCCCCTAAGTAAACGACACGCTTCTATAAGATAGGGTTGTCCTTTAACCTCGTGCAAGGTTCCCACACACAGGATCATGAAAGGATTTTCTCCTTTTTCATACGGAGTTTCATGAGTACGAGCTCGAAATACTTCAATGTCCACGCCACAATGGACCACCTTTACTTTTTCGCGGTAATTTCCCCGGCATTCTGAAATAATTAATTCCTTGTTGTATTCCGAGATGGCGGCAACAAAGGCAGCTTCAGCAACCTTCTCGCGCAGCATATGTCTGTCGCGATGAAGATCCGACCCATGGGCGGTAAAGCTGTAGGGAATGCCAACAAGCCGATGAATGATAAATCCTGCTGCAGCAGGATGGCTGGCAAAATGAGCATGGACGTGCTGCACTTGATCTGCATGCATTTGATTTGCAAATAGCACAGTCTTCGGGAAAATGCCGATGGCGCCTGTGAAAAAGTTATAACTACCCCAGTTTGCGCGCAACACGTCCCAAAACGTTTTTAAATAAGCAAAGGGTTTTTTCCAGAGGAAATACAAGTTCGCTCGGAGGATCGGCAAAGACATAAAAGGCTGAAAATGAGCGACGCTCACAAAATGCATGGCTTCCGGATGCATCACCTCTTCGCGCTCGCGCAAGAGTGGATAGACCTCGATCTGAATGCCCTGCTGCTGCATCGCCAGCATTTCGTAAAGGATGAAGGTCTCCGTCAGCTTCGGGAAGCGCGACATGATATAGGCCGCTTTGAGATAATTCGCTTTGTTCGTTTCTCTGTCCAAAGGATTGGACTGTACACTCTCTAATTCACGATTCATCTGCAATCCTCTAAAATCTCTCTGGTGGTTTCATGCTCGAGAAACACTCCTCTCACCACGATCTCAAACTCTAAATCACTGAGCAATTTCACTAATCCCTTGCGAATCCGCCATTTTTCCGGCAGCCATTCTCGAATCTTATTCAGGTTACAAGGGTTGGCTAATAACAAGTTCGACCAAACTAGAGGCACCCAGGTCAATAGTGTGAACCAGAATCATAAGCTCCGCAAGTAGACCCTTTATCCTTCTCTTGCAGTGACGATGGATCAAGATCATCCTCAGCCGACCTACAACATTGAGAGAGGTTCGCTTTTGAGATGACTTTGCAATGGCGCTTGACCATCTGTCAAGCAAGGCGAAGGTTTCGTAAAGACGTATCTGTGCATAAGGGACAGGATTGTTCTCAAAATAGCCTTTGAGGAATGAATATTCATATGCCATCAGTTGGTCAGGCCCGAATGCGAAGCCCTGGCTAATGCCTCGTGCAGAAGAGAATTTCAGGTCATTCAAAAAGTAACCGATATCTTTATAAATAGGAGTCCGCCAATATGCCAAGGTATCGAAACCGGTCACTCGAGCATTTTCACCGACGAAAATGTTACGCAGGGCAAAATCACCATGACCAAGTCCCAATGGTAATGATGCGGGAAGCAACTCATTGGCTTTGCTTGTGACCGTGAGAGCATTTTCTCTGAAAAAAGCATCCTGTCCTACAGTTTTCACCAAAAAGTCCGTCAGCTTGTTGATGGCTTCTATGTAATCATTTCTATGCGAATCACGGACGTTTACATCTTCTTTTTTGGGCATTCTATGATACATATGCAGCCATTTCCCTGCATTTCGGAAGGCGGGAAGCAAATTCTCTGAAGCATACTTGGCAAACAAACGGTGCTTCCTCAACAAGAGCGTGCGTAGTGAAGTTTCGCTCGCTCCTTCCGTAAGGATTGCACAGTATTGGGGCAAATAATCCAGCACGCGTATCGCCCCAAATTGTTCCTTATCAAGGCTTGTGAAGTAGTCGTAGATTCTCTTATAGGCCGTATATTGCAACCGGTGTCTTTCTCCTGCATCTGCTTTTGGAAATAGACGGGGTTTTTTGAACTGGACACGATGTGCTTGCCTGTTTGCTGGACTCCGACGAAAAACTTTTACAAACACGGTATGTGCTTGAACATCATTTCTCACCGCAAACTGGTAGTGCACGCTGGTAGCGCGTTCCTGTTTGATGAGTAATTCAACGTGGATTTGTTCTGGCTCGAACCCCGGAAAATATTGAGATGCGTGTTCAAGGATGTGATCCTGAAGAACGACTGTTTGATCTTCAAAGGTCATGTGACGATTTTTTTTCCAGGGTTGTAATATTGCCATGTTGACCACCTTCCGAGAAAATACACATTTCAGCGGCGTCGAGCCAGGTTGCAGAGCGCTGCAGAATAGAACTGTACTTTGCATAAATTCATACATCCTTATTACCTGAAATATCAGCCGCGCGATAGAAAATTCAACTGCCGCAAGACAGTCCGGTTCTTGCCAGGATGGTATCCCATCCGACCCCGACTGTACTTGTATCATCATCGATCACCGCTAAAAGCCCTAAAGGATAGGCTGGGGAGGATTGCTGGGTAATCGCAATGCCATCGGTCAGATCGACTCCACTTATATTAATCTTCCCCAGGTGAGCTTTTGTTTTTCTGTTGAACACTTCAAAATCAGTAATGTTGCCTTTCTGATCGCTGACAATGATCAGCCCTTCACCATTATCGTCACCGGCAGTGGATAGGCATTTGTATACCGAAATGCCCTCCGCGTCCCTCTGAAAAATGGGAGGGAGTCCAAAGGGCGAACCTGCGGGGGTTCCATCTGCATCATATATATAGATTCCGCTGGGCTGGTGTTCATCTGGAATGTATAGCACCTGGTAGTAATCGTCACCATACATTGTTTCCAGCTCTTCGCTCGGTGTAAATTGTCCCAAACTCTCTCCAGATCCAGCATCATGGTAAAAAACAGTGTTGTCATAAGAGACATAAATTCTGCTTTGTCCATTTTGAAGATTAAGCATAGTCAGGTTTGGCTCTGCCTTGTTGCTTGTCGCAGCAGTTGTAAAACTCAACGAGTTATTTTTGTCCAAAGCCGGCAGGTCATACGCGCAAACATTGCTGCTCTTTCGTTCGGTAATATACAAAATATTGTTTTCCTGGTCTACCCAAACTCCATTGGAAACCTCGCCGCATGAGATGGTTGTTCGCTGGTTGTTGAATGGATATTGATAAACCTCGATGAAGGAATTATTCTTTGAGGTAACAAACATCAGTGATTGAGCCGGCTCTGGTGCTTCCCAAAAGCCGATTGAATCTATATTGTCGCCATCGCCACTTACAACAAACTCTATATCGGAGTCATCAATGGTCAAAATACCAAAGGGCTCAAAGTTGACAGATGGACTCGGTGCTGTAAAGGTGGATATAACGACCACACTCTCCTTTCGAGAGGCAGGAGTAGCGCACGAGGCAAGGAAAACCATGATCATGAGCAGTGGATACAGTCTTTTCATTAATTTATTATTTCCTTTTCCTAGCAAATACATAACAATCGCGGTTCAAGCTTGAAGGGAGGGCGCTTTATCAAGAAGATAAATCGCGAATCATGGTTTTGAAGAACCGTTTCATCTGCCACAGTTGGAACTCCTTCCAGAATTTATTCTTGCCAGCCGATTGTTCCTTAAGCAGAAAGACTTTACTTGACCACCGCACAAGGATTGTTTGCACTTGATAGAGACGGATGATCCTGTATGGTATGGGGGATTGACCAAAATATCCGGACAGAAACTTCCGTTCATATAACGCGAATTGACGTGAGTCGTACACCAGGTTCTGGCTAAGGACTTGCGACCATTTTGCCTTTAGCGCAGCAACCAGTAAATAAGCCAGGTCTTCATAGATCGGGGAACGGCAAATTGCAGGGGTATCTATTACAGTTACTTTGCCGCCCAGGCCAGCAAGAATATTGGATGTCCCGTAGTCGCCATGTCTTAAGCCGAGTGGCAACTCCTCTGGCAGGATTTGAATTGCATCTTGCACAGTTTTCGCGGCGACCTTCTGTAAGAATAAATTCCTGGGATCATCATTAACCAGATAATCGACAAGCTTACTGACCGTGGCAATGAAATCTGAGCGTAGCCCATTGTGTATTTTGACCGGTTGATCCGCTGGTATGGAATGGAATTTGCGTAACCAGGCGCCGGCATTATGGAACGCCAGCGGGAGATAATCGGGACCATTGGCTCGGAGGGGATTCTTTAGACGGCTTGTTTGTTCCACTAACCGCCGAAGACTCGGAGCGGGCACCTCTTCCATAATAATTGCCCGGTGTTCAGTGAGTTTATCCAAAGGGCGAACGGTACCAAACCTTGGATCAGCGAGGCCTGTAAAATATTCGTGAATTTTGGACATCGCCTTATACTGAGCGTCGAATTTGTCAGATGGCTCGATCCGAGGTCCAAGTTTTGGACGATCTTTAAAAGGAGAATGCAATGGGGGTGTTTTCACCAGAGCGTGAAAGGATTTTCCACCACCACTTATATCGAATCGGTAGAAATGAGAATGACGATATTGTTGTCTATTCACGAGCCGAACATTTACTTCCTGTGCCTTGAGATCCGGGAAGTATTGAACGGCATGCTGGCGAATATGTTGTTCAAAGAATACCGCTGGGGTCACGTTTCTGCCAATGTTAGCATCGGTAATCATTTTTGTCTCCATATTATTTTGAATTACTTACCCAAGAGCCAATGAACCAGTGGGAGACGTAAGATTTCAGGAAAAGTCTCCTTCACATTTAGTGCTTGATGGTTAATCCGCAAAATCAGCAAGGAAGTCAGCGCTGCCATTCCGAAGGCTATATAGATCGGTGGGTGAAGGAATAGTTGGAATAAAACCATCCCTGTGGCACCCAAAATAATAGTGACATAAACCCGCAGATAACGCCAATCGAAGAAACTTACATCGGTCTCGAATTTAAGGCCAATTTGATAAAGTAGATTTTGAACGATCAACGATCCGCTTGTGATAATCGCCGCGCCCATGGCCCCATAACGGGGGATAAGTACCCAGTAAACGATAATGGTAACAACTGACAGGATCAAGTCAACCGTGAATATATAACGAACTTTTCCGAAAACCCGCAGTGTATAGTTATTAAAACCTAATCCGGCATTAAAGTAATATCCCAACGAGAGCAGAGCCAGAATAATCGCCGAGTCTGCATAGCGGTCTCCAAAAAGAAGGATTGTCAGAGGCTGAGCCAGCGAAAAGGTCAGCATAAGAATTGGAAAAGAAATCACTGCAATCCAGATGGCGGTTTGCCAATATAAATCGTTGATGCCGGACCATTCTTTGCGGGCAAACATTCGCGCCGCTGACGGCATGAAAAGCGCTGTGAAACTCTGATAGACAAGCATATTGAGCTCTCCGACAGGCAGCACAGCTCGAAAGTTCGCAACTTCGCTGGTGGGATGGAAGCGTTCCAGAAGAATAATGACTAGTGCCCCTCGCAGGATATGCACGGAATTTGACATAAGTAACGGCAGACTAAAACCGAAAATCTCACGTACGGGAATCTGGATTGTGCGCAAAACGAAATGTCGAAATAGTCCTTGTCGATTGAAGGTCTGGAGCAGGAGCACCAGGTAGAAAATAATTCCCAGTGCGCCGGCGACCACATAACCACTTGCCAGAAAAAAAACATTGCTTTGACCGATAACGAGCAAAATAACTACAGCCAATTGCAGCCCAGGTGCCATTAGATATTTGCGAAAAAAGATGGCACGTGGGTTGGAAAAAACTACAAATAGTCCAAGAAATAACTGGTCAAATGCCCGAACGAGTACCAAGGCGATGATAATCACCAGCAAATTCAGGGACAATGGGTCTCTAACCAATGTTTGGCCAAGCCAATCCTTGAGACCATTTACCAGTAAAACGAGACTCAGTCCCAAGCTGGCAATTGTCCCAGCCATTAGGAGTATTGTGCCAAATAACTTGTTGTAGTCATGTTGTTCCTGGTAAATCGGCAAAAAGCGCGTAATTGTCTTATCCAGGCCCAAGAGAACGAATTGAGTGCCAAGGGAAACTATAGATAGTCCATAAGCAAATGCGCCATAATCGTTTTTCGACAAGTAACGCACGATCATTATCTGGATAACGAAGTTTGCTGCCATCGAGATTAAACGACCCACCAACAAAAGCGTGGATCCACGGAGGTGCTTTTTGGCGGCTTGATTGGTTGCTGTAGCAGAATTGTCTCTGACGGACGATGTTTCGAGATTTATCATGGTAAAGGGATTAAAGTATTACCAAGTCAGTCAGCACGGCATGATCATGCCGTGCTGACTGACTTTCAAGGTACTACTCAACTTTTTGATGTTTGCTCGGATACAGGTGCGTCCGCATGTATGGGGGCGACTTCGGAACGAATTCCGCGAGTGTCTTTGGCTGTCACTGGTGATGGATTGGCATCAAAGATTACACCAGCAAGCCGGACATTCATCATCTGAAAATCTTCAATGACCTTTTGGATCACCGTAGCGCGAGCTTCCGCGTGGCGCGCAACCAGGACAGCTGAATCTGCTTGAGATGCTAATGTAAGAGTTTCTGCAGATCGTGAAAGCCCCGAACCCCCAATCAGTACAATGTCCGCTTCTTTTTGCAACCGTTCCAATAGCGCGGCTACCTTTGTTGGATTCAACTGTACATGCGAACTTTTATTGGAAGACAATCCAGAGGGCAGGAATCGAATACTTGGAACCTGTTCAATGGGCAGCAAGGGCAGTTTGCCAGATTGCTTAACCAGCAGGTCAGCCAAACCTTCTTTCTTTTCCGCCTTGAATAAAGTTGTCAGGAGAGGGTTATCAACTTGGGCATCTACCAGCACAACCTTATAGTCCGCTTGAGCGAAAGCGACAGCCAGATTTCCTGCGGTCACGGCTGCATCCGCGCCGGTTTTTGAACCAACACTGCTCAACAACATCGTATAGGGGATTGATTTGCCGATTGAAAATAGCAACTTGGCGGCCACTTCACGGTATTGTTCTGCGGCATTGGATGCAGGTTGTGCAACGGTGACAAGCTGATCAAGGCCGGAACCTTCGAGTTCGCTATGCTTGTCAATCGTGCCCAGCAGTTGGACGCCAGAAGCTTTGCTGAGATCGTCTGCGTAACGAATCCGATCATCAAAATATTGAGCAATAAAAATAAGGATGATCGCGAAGATCAAGCCAGCTACTCCAGCCGAGCCTGCTCTTATCTCAAGCTGCGGATTGACGAGAGTCGCAGTCGTAGCCTGTTCAATAATCTGCATGTGATTTGTGTTCGTGTCCAGGAGTAGTTGATAAACATTCGTCAGTGTACGGATCGACTCAGACAAGCGACCGCGTTCTTCAGAAAGTTGCCTGACCACAAGATTTTGTTGCTCGAGATTGGCTTGTACCGCATCGGCAGTACTTCTGTTGGCCACTTTTAAGGCACTGAGCTCGGCTTCCAATTGTTGAATGTTTGTCTGTGATTCGCTGATAATTTGTTCCAATTGGAGTGATTGGGCCTGAAGCACAGCCGTAGTGTTGTCCTGCGAGGGACTCATTTCGATCAGCGTTTGTGCCGCCGCGTTCGCCATCGCTGCAGCCTGTTTTGGATCACGATCGAAAACAATGATCGTCAATATGCGGGTCTCGGTACTTAGTCTGGTAGAGAACCTGAGTTCGTTTATGTCGACCTTCTGATCCAATTTGTTGTTCACAGACTCCAGAAAAGAGCGTGTTTCCACAACTTCAGCATACGTCTGCACCAATTGTCCGCCAATTCTTAAAGCGTTCAAGTCTGGGCTAGGGCTATCCAGAGTCGGCCCAACCAGTATGTCAGTTGTAGCTCTATATAAAACGGGTTGGCTGCTAAGCTGAAAGTACGTGAACAGACTGGCAATAACAGCAGACAGTACCAACAACCACCAGTAACGGATTAGGGCGTTGAGAAGTTTTGAAAGAACCATGGTAATACCTCCATTTATGTTAAGTAAGATGTAC
>DATHRQ010000512.1:0-13789 GCA_035465095.1 Anaerolineales bacterium
ACAGCCCTCCCCGTATCAATTTGCTGAGTTCTATCGCAAGATCGCAGAAAAAGGCGATACGATACTCTCCATCCATGTTACTTCAAAAGTTTCCGGTACGTATGCGTCTGCAGTTGCCGGTGCCGAAGAGGTGAAAGATGAGTTCAATGTCATCCCAATTGATTCGGCCTGTGGTTCGCTGGGTATTGGATTAATGTGCCGCGAAGCCCGCAAAATGGAGCGCGCCGGGAAGGGCGTCGACGAGATCGTTCAGTACATCGAAGATATAAAATATAATGTCCGTGTTATTTTGACACTGGATACGCTGGAGTATGCAAAAATGTCCGGGCGGGTGAAGACATTGCAGGCTGCATTGGCATCTGTGCTGAACGTAAAACCGATTGCCATATTACGGGATGGTGATCTCAGTATGGCTGAACGGGTTCGTACACGCAAGGCTTCCCTGGATCGAGTGATCGAAATCGCCAGGGAAGAATATGGTGATCAACCGGTCTATCTTGCAGTTGTCCATGCGCGGGATCCCAAGTCGGGCGAAGGATTGTTGGAGCAGGCGAAAGGTTCCTTCAACCATCAAGAGACCATGATCAGCGAACTGTCCATTTCGATCGCCGCAAATCTCGGGCCCGGCACTGTTGGACTGATCGTCTATCCGCTTGAATAGATGGAATGTGAGAAAGAATGGCACGACGTAGAAAAGAACAATTATCAGATGACGTGATCTTCGATCTCGAAACGCGTCTCTCAGGGACCTTGAAACCGATCCAGCCACCGAGCGAGATTGTCCAACGCCTGCGTGAACGGATACGATTTCCGACGCCGGAAGAAATTCAAATGCGGCTGAATGATTGGCGCAGGATGTTCCTGGTGTTTGGTGGTGTTATGTCCGGAATGTTGGTGATCATCACGATCGCGCGCGCTTTCTTTCATTTGTTCGGAAGAAGACATATGTGATCGTAAGGAAAAACAATATAAAGACCCCGAAAGAGTAATTAAGCTTTCGGGGTCTTTGATTCCAACAGCCTTTCACACAGCACTCTGGCTTCTGCCACCAGATCAACATCCACAGGGAGTTTGAATTCTTCGGTGACGCGCAGCGTTAAATGCTCGGCAATCAGTTTCAAGTCGGGGGAAAGAAGCGGGTCATCCTTGATGAGATTCAACAGATCGTAGGCGCTGGCAGTTCGAGGAGGTGTCCCTCTGCGGGTCAGGAATTCCCGAATTGCGATCCCTGCTGCACGGCGGGCACACACGCGGGCCTGTCCCTCATTGTTTTTTGCACGCGCCTGTTCCGCCCTTTCAAATTCGTTGTCGATCCGAAGCTTCAGGTCTGTCATTAATCGAAGAACCTGTACCATAACAACGCCCAGACCGCTTCGAAGGCATCGTGCAGTTTGATCTTTTTCCCGTCCGAATAATCGCGCGGATTGAAGGTGATCGGCACTTCATAGATGCGGTAGTTGCGCTTGAGAACCTTGGCAGTGAATTCAGGCTCGAAATTGAAGCTTTTTGAGCGGATGTTCAAACCTTCGATCACCTCGCGTTTAAATACCTTATAGCCGGTTTCCATGTCGGTCAGGATCGAATTGTAAAGAATGTTGGTCATCAGGGTAAGCAGTTGATTCGCCACCTGGTGCCAGAACATGGCCACGCGGTGAGGCGCCCCCAGAAAACGCGATCCATACACCACATCTGCAAGACCTTCCTCGATGGGTTGGAGCAGCACCGGGTAGTCCCGCGGATCGTACTCCAGGTCGGCATCCTGGATAAGGAGCACATCACCTTTTGCAGCGTGCATACCTGTGACCACCGCTGCACCCTTGCCCTGATTCTTCTCCTGCAGAATCACCCGCACCATATTATTGCCGTCCAGCTCTTTAAGAATGTCGCGCGTACCATCCGTTGAGCCGTCGTCTACAACCACGATCTCATGAGCGAGCCTGGTGGCCCGCACGCGTTTGAGTATCTCTTCAATATTTCCCACTTCGTTGTAAACTGGAATAATGACTGACAGGTTCATATGTGTTGCAAATTATATACGATATTGCTGTATCAGATTGAATTCAAAGACGGGCGTGCTATAATTTGAAAATCTTTCACTAATAAACATCCCATTGCGAGAGGTGTTATGACCGACAATCTCAGGCAGCCCTCCGGCGGCACAGCCGCATTTTCGCCGCCGCCAATAAATTCCGTGGACGATACAGGTTTGAATACTTTGTGGCTTCAAGACCTGGCACTAAAGATCCTATATTCACAGGGGTTTATGAGCGGCTTTAAGATCGCTGAGTTCCTGGCTTTACCGTTTGCCGGCGTTACAGACGGCCTTCTCGAGACGCTGAAACGCGAGAAGTTGATCGAAGTGAAATCATCTCAGGGCGGATTGGGAGAGGGCGCCTATACATACGGCATTACCGGCGCCGGAATAATCAGGGCCCGTGAAGCCCTGGACAGAAGCCAATATGCAGGGCCGGCGCCCGTGCCCTTCGCCATGTATAACGAAGCCATGCGCCGGCAGAAGACCGGGCGCATGACCGTTACTGCGAGGACGATGCGCCAGGTTCTTTCTCAATTGGTTTTGTCTGAAGCCACCTTTCAGGGACTGGGCCCGGCGCTGAATTCAGGCACTTCCATTTTTATGTATGGGCCTCCGGGGAATGGCAAGACCAGCGTTGCCCGCGCCTTTGGCAACCTCGTTTTAACGCAGACGATGTATATTCCGCATGCTCTCTATCTTGACGGGCAGGTGATCAAGGTCTACGACCAGGTCAGCCATACACTCGCACCGGAAGCCGAAGGCACGACAACCGCCTCCGGCACCGGTAATCTGCGCGCGAGCCAGCGTCGTGACCCACGCTGGGTGAAGATACGGCGTCCGTTCATTGTGACAGGCGGTGAGTTGACGCTTGAAGGTTTGGACCTCGTCTACGATGATGTTCATAAATTCTATGAGGCGCCCTTCCAGGTTAAGGCCAACGGCGGCATCCTATTGATCGACGATTTTGGACGGCAGCAGGTGCGCCCGCGTGACCTGCTCAACCGTTGGATCGTTCCACTCGAAAATCGTGTGGATTACCTGACGCTTCACAACGGACGAAAGGTTGAGGTGCCCTTCGACGTATTGATCGTATTCTCGACCAATCTCCCGCCTAAAGACCTCGTGGACGAAGCCTTTCTACGCCGCCTGCGCCACAAGATCGAGATCGGTGATCCCTCCTATGAGGGATATCGTGAGATATTCAAGCGTGTGGCGCAGGATAAGAAAGTGGAATACAGCGATAAGGGGCTGGCTTATCTTCTGCAGGAATGGTACATCAAGCGCAACCGCAAATTACGTGCTTCACATCCGCGCGACCTTTGCGACCAGATATTGGATATTTCAAGTTACCTCGCCGTTCCACCGGCCATGTCACAGGATATGCTGGACCGTGCGGCGAAGGCATATTTTGTAGATATTTAGACCGGGACGATCAATATAGTACGGATTACGCATCACTTTCCCATGTAATGCGTAATCCTTTTGTTTATTTGCCATGTTTGCCACATTAACTCAACCCGTCATTTTTGCACACCGCGGCGCTTCAGCATATGCGCCCGAGAATACGCTGATCGCATTTAATCTGGCGGTGGAACAAGGCGCGGATGGGATCGAACTTGATGTGAAATTAAGCGCCGACGGGCATGTTGTCGTTGTTCACGACTCAACCCTGGAACGAACCACCGGCGCTCCAGAGCAGGTAAAAGACATGGCTCTGGATGATTTACGTGCCCTGGATGCAGGCAGTTTTTTCTCGGAAAAATTCAATGGCGAAAAGATACCCACGCTTGAGGAGGTCTTTGATGCGTTGGGTAAAAAAACTTTGATCAATGTGGAATTGACAAACTACACGACCCGGCACGATCAATTGGTTGAAACTGTCTGTATGCTTGTAAAACGATTTGGGCTGCAGGACAGGGTTCTCTTTTCATCCTTTCTTGGAGCAAATCTTTCAGAGGTGCGCAGTTATCTTCCTAGAGCGCACACCGGCCTGCTTGCACTGCCGGGCATTCTGGGCGCATGGCACCGTTCATTTGGGTTTGCCTTCGGGAAATTTGACGCGCTTCATCCCAACCTTGGAAATACGACGCAGGAACAGATCTATTTTGTACACCGTTTGAATAGACGCGTGCATGTGTGGACGGTGAACGAAGCGCGCGATATGCGGCGGCTGTTCAAGTGGGGAGTAGACGCGATCTTTACGGACGACCCTCCAATGGCAGTAAAAGTACGCGGTGAAATGGAATGAAGATGGAAAATGCCATATTAACCAGCGAACAGGATAATGTCCAGACGGGAAGCGTTTTGATCGGAGTGAGGGAGGCGTGGAGTTGAGAAACCTCCTTCGCTGGCTTGTCCTGTCGACGATTATCGCGTCGCTTCTTGGACCTGTGGCTGGCGCCCAGGCCCAAACCCAAACGCCGCCCCCGCATGTGCAGGCATTGTTGAACTCGATGACCCCGGAAGAGCGGATTGGGCAGTTGTTTCTGGTTACGTTCAATGGCACAGATACGAGCGAGACCTCACCGATCCATGACCTGATCGCAAATAAGCACGTGGGCGGCGTGATCCTGCTGACAGAAAACAATAATTTTGTTTCACAACCAGATACCGTCGTTTCGGCCAATCAACTCATAAATTCCCTGCAATCCATCGAATGGGAGGCGACCAGTTCTGATGTTTCTCCTCAAAAGGTATATGCACCCTTGTTTATCGGTGTCTCGCAGGAGGGAGACGGCGTTCCCAACGACCAGATACTGAGCGGTCTTACGCCTCTGCCGAACGAGATGGCGATTGGCGCAACCTGGCAAACAGAACAGGCCATGCAGGTCGGGTCCATTTTGGGGAGTGAATTGTCGGCCATCGGCTTCAATTTATATTTGGGGCCATCGCTGGACGTTTTGGAATTGCCCAACCCCTCCGCGCGAAGCGACCTGGGTACGCGTGTCTTTGGCGGGGATCCGTTTTGGGTGGGAGAGATGGGGCAGGCTTATATTTCCGGATTGCATGAGGGCAGCGATAACCGTATGCTGGTGATCGCCAAACATTTTCCCGGGCGCGGTAGCTCGGATCGTTCTCCGGAAGAGGATGTTGCCACTGTCCGCAAGTCGCTGGAGCAATTGAAGCAGATCGAACTGCCTCCTTTCTTCGCCGTTACAGGCGCGGTCGAGCCTGCCCTCAATGCAGATGGCCTGCTGGTTTCGCACATCCGTTATCAGGGATTTCAGGGAAATATCCGTGCCACGACCAGGCCGGTAAGTTTTGACGGATCGGCCCTTTCGACCATTCTTGCCCTTCCGCAGTTATCCACATGGCGGGCGAATGGAGGTCTCATTGTCAGCGATGATCTGGGGAGCGATGCTGTGCGGGCATTTTATTCAACAGGCGGAGAGAACTTTTTACCACGACTGGTCGCAAGAGACGCCTTCCTGGCCGGTAACGACCTGCTTTACCTCGGCAATATTACTGCCGACGAATTCGATGACAAATATTCCGCCTCGTTGCGTATCCTTTCTTCATTTGCACAGGAGTATCGTAACGATCAGGTTTTTGCGCAATTGGTGGACGCGGCAGTTACCAGGATCCTCACACAAAAAATGCGCATGTATCCAACGATGAACGTGGATAATGTGTTGGGTCTGGCGAGCGGTTCTTTGAACGCTGAAGGCTCTGATCAGGTTGCCTTTGACATTGCGCGCAACGCCGCGACCTTGATCAGCCCTGACCCGCAGGAGTTGAGCACGCTTTTACCCGCGCCGCCCACCATAGGTGACAGGATCATTTTCCTGACGGATGTATCCCAATACAGTCAGTGCAGTGCGTGTCCTGTTTATGATGCGCTGGGGGTAAATTCATTCGAGAGTACTGTGCTGCGCCTGTTCGGTCCAACTGGCAGCGGGCAGGTTATCAGAAGCCGCGTGAGTTCATTTTCGTTGAATGAATTGGAGATGTTACTGGACGATACGACCGAAACAAACATCGAGGCGGCGCTCAGTAATTCCACCTGGATCGTGATCTCGCTTGCCGATGTAAGTGACGGCCAGATAAACCTGTTGCGTCAGTTCTTCGCGGAACGCCCGAACCTGATTCGCAACAGGAATGTCATCCTGTTCTCGTTTACCGCCCCCTATTATTTGGATGCAACAGACATTTCCAAACTCACTGCGTATTATGCGCTATACAGCAAACAACCTGCTTTTGTGGATGCCGCGGCGCGGATATTGTTTCAGCAGGCCGCCGTACAGGGCGCCTCACCCGTTTCCATTCCTGCCATTGGGTATGACTTGATCGAGCAGACCTCGCCCGATCCGGACCAGATCATCCCCTTACAACTGGATCAGGAGGAACCTCCTGTATCTGAATTGGACGGTACGATCACGCCGGAACCTACTGAGTTGCCCTCCTATATGATCGGAGATTCCATTTCCGTCCGCGCCGGCCCCATCCTCGATCATAACCAGCACCTGGTTCCCGATGGAACAGTGGTGCAATTTACCATGTCCACCCGCGATGAGGGAGGCGGTATTCTTCAGGTGGTGGAGGTAAACACGTTGGACGGGGTCGCGCGCGCTTCCTTTGTAATAGACAAACCCGGCAGCGTGGAAGTGCGTGCCGTGAGTGAACCGGCCGTGATCTCCGATGTTGTCCAGTTGGATGCAACGAATGAGGGCGTTGCGGTGACGGTCGTGCCGGTCATTACCCAGACGCCGGAACCACCCACGCCGACCGCGACAGTTGTCCCTGAAAACAATTTTATTTCGCCGGAAGGCTACCCGCGTTCGGGAATATGGTTTCTGGTTTTACTGGGTGTCTTTGGGAGCGCCATGCTTACCTATTGGGCTGTCAGCCGCGTGATCACGCGGCGCTGGGGTGTCCGGTTTGCGTTGAGCGTTTTGGTGGGCGGCTTTGGGGCGTATAACTATCTTGCCTTGGGGTTCCCGCGTGCCCTGGAATGGATCTCGTCTGATTCTGGCGGGCCTTTCGGGGTGTTGTTGTTTACGCTGGCCGGAGAGGCACTGGGGATCATTCTGACCTGGGTTTGGTTCCGCAGGTCTAGCGGATCATCGTCACAAGCAGGCTGAGCAGGAACATGACTGCCGCACCCCATGCAAGAGTTGCTTCTACCGGATTGGACAGATAATCCATTACGGATTGGGACGATGCGCTGACACGCTTTGAGATGGGGATGGTGGGCAGATCGCGGTTACCGAGCAGGGCCTGTTTGAAATCGCCAACCGTATGCGGCCGTTCATCCGGGTGCATGGACATCGCCCACAGGATGGCTTTTTCGGTTCGCTGCGTCAGGGACGGGTTGATCTGCCGCAACGGAATCAGGCTTTCGGGAGAAAGGAAGCGCTTGCGCGCGTCCACTGGCGGTTCGTTGGTGAGCAGGTGGTAGAGCGTCGCACCGAGTGAATAGATGTCCGAACGGATGTCGGTGTGAACATCGCTTCCGCCGTATTGTTCAAGGGGGGTATAGAGTGCGGTACCCTGCCCCTGAATGATCGTGATGGTCACTTCCTCGGGTGCAAGGATCTTTACCAGTCCGAAATCCACAAGTTTGATCAACCCGTTCGGCATGAGCTTTAAGTTGCTTGGTTTTATGTCGCGATGGACGATTGGTGGCTCCTGGCTGTGAAGGAAGATCAGGGCATTGGCGATCTGATCTGCCCAGGAAAGGACCTCATTTTCAGGGATGAACTTCCTTTTGCGGCGAGCCTCCTGGAACAAGGTGCGCAGATCCTGTCCGGGAATGTAATCCATCACAATGTAATCGCGCGGACCGTTCGAGAAGATATCAGAGACCTTGGGCAGGTTGGGGTGGTCGAGACGCGCAAGGACAGTTGCCTCGCGCAGGAACTGTTCGCGGGCTTCTTCTCTTACATCTTCCGGGAGGGCCTGGTCGTATTCGACTTCCTTAAGGGCGCATTGGCGTCCCTTGAGGCGGGTATCGTCGGCAAGGTAAATGGATCCCATGCCGCCTTTTCCGATCCGCTCTCGAATCTTATAGCGACCACGCAGCACCTCCTCATTCTTGAGGGGTGGGAACAATGGTTCTCCTTGTTTTATTAATTGAGACGCAACATATTGCACAAATGTTTCGGCGTAATCTGCATCAATATGTGTTATTCTGCTATAGTATTATAATATAGACCCTTATGCATATAATTTACGATCAGGTGGAGCCTTTATGATGCCGCAGGATGATTATCCACTGTTGGTGGCGCAGGACGGTCCGTTAAAAGGACAGCGCTGGCAGTTAAGTAAACCCCTTGTATTGGGACGTGAGCCGAATTGTGATGTTGTGATCACAGACCGGCAGATATCGCGTTTCCATGCACGCCTGACGCCGACCACGGAGGGGGTGATCCTTGAAGATATGGGCAGCAAGAACGGCACGCATCATAACGGGGCCTCCCTGACTGCCCCCGTTGTTCTACAGGATGGTGATTCTGTTTCGATCGCCACCGCCCAGCAATTCATCTTCCTCGTTTCGGATTCAACCATGCCCCTGGCTGAAGGGACGCCTCCCTCCGGTCGCTTGATGGTCGACCTGAAGTCGAGGCGTGTGTGGGTCAATCATCAACAGCTTGTGCCGCCGTTGTCGGCACAACAATTTAAATTATTATGGATGTTGTATGAGTCCAAGGGTGAAGTGGTCAGCCGGCCGGACCTTGTCACGGAAGTTTGGGGGGAAGACCAATCTGCCGGCGTATCTGATCAGGCGCTGGATGCATTGATCCGCCGCTTGCGGGAACGTCTTGCCAAGCTCGACCCGCAGCATCAATACATCAACACAGTGCGCGGACATGGCATACGATTGGATAACCCGTCTGTGTGAAAATTATCCTGGTAATGATCTTCTGCTCCCGCTCAATTGCGGGAGTTTTTATTTAAGCCGTAACTTTTGTGTCCCTTCGACGACTGATAGGATGATGCAAGATAAAAATTCCGACAATTTCGGAGGTTCAAAATGCAAAAATCATATCGTTTCGTGTTGACAGTCCTGATTCTGGGAAGTTTCCTTTTGAGCGCATGTGCTGGAGCGGTGCCTCAGGGTAGTGATTCAACAGACAACTCGAATGTCAATTCCAACGAAGTCCTTGACGTGGATGCCAATTCCAGCGACGACGGATCGACCGCAAATGATAACGGGAATGACAATGGGGATGATTCTCAAGGGAATGAGAACGACAATGGTGACGACAGCGGCAGCGATGCTTCAGGCGACGAATTGGAACTTTTTGGTGTTATTGAAGCCATGACCGATACATCAATAACAATCAATGGTGTGGTCTTCAATCTGGCGGAATTCACTGAATTCAAGGATATTGTATCGGTCGGCGATCAGGTAAAGATCCATTTCATTGTCAATGCGGACGGCACGTTCACGATCCGCGAGATCGAATTGTCATCGGGCGATGACGACGATAGTTCCAACAGCAACTCGAATTTCAACGGCAACGACAATGATGATGACGACGATGATCGTTCAAATAACAACGGCAATGACAATGATGACGACGACAATGAAAATGATAATCATAATGACAACGACAACAAAAACGACAATGACGATGATTGATTGATATCATATAATATTGTAAAACCCTGTCAAATAAGAGGAACATCTGTGTTGCAGGAATAAGAGCAGATGTTCCTCTTCCTCTAAATCAACCGTTACATGAAAACAAAAACATACATTCTTCTTCCCATTGCAACCCTTTTTATTTTGTTTATAGCAGGGATGGCGATCATCCAGTTTTCCACACCTGATATGCCGGATAACGATGGCTTTTACCATATTAAGCTGGCATGGCTCATGCGTACAGAAGGGATGAAGCCTGACTTTACTTGGCTGCCTCTCACAATCCTAAATCAAAGCGAGTATTATGATCACCACTTTTTATTCCATGTAGCCCTAATCCCATTCACTTTTGGTGACCTGCGGACCGGAGCAAAGTGGTCGGCGGTGGTGTTTTCCGCCCTGGCGTTTTTAGCTGTCTGGTTTCTTTTTTATCGTCAGCGGGTCCCGTTTTCGTGGCTGTGGGCTTTGGCGCTGCTGGGTATTTCTGATGCGTTTTTGTATCGTATGAGTGTCACACGCGCAGGCTCCTTGTCACTGGCTGTCCTTGCGATCGCTTTTGCATGGATTCTAGAACGTAAATACAACCATCTCGCCCTTATCTCCTTTATTTATGTCTGGATGTACGATGCATTCCCTCTCCTGATCGCGTTGGCGGGGCTGCATTTCATTGCAACCGCTCTGATCGAACGGCGTATCGAATACAAACCCTTGCTTTATATTTCCATCGGAATTTTGCTCGGACTCCTTATCAACCCTTATTTTCCGGAAAACATCATTTTTTCTTATCGTCATATGCTGCCCAAGCTGGCAGATGCAACGTCCGTGCATGTCGGCAACGAATGGTTCCCCTACACAACAAAACAGATCATGGATAATTCACTGCCTTCCCTTGTGATATTTGTGAGCGGCATTTTTGCACTTGGATTTTCCTCCCGCAAAATGGACGAGCGAACTATGTTTGCGTTATTCACAGCGTTGCTTTTCGGATTGATGCTCCTGCAGGCGCGCCGCTTTGTGGAATACTTCCCGCCGTTCGCCCTGATCTTTGCCGCCTTTGCCTGGGCGCCGCTTCTCACGGACCTTCAACCTGCTTCCGTCAAATTTGCCCTATCTCCCCTCAAGCGGATTTCTGCCAACCTGCCCGTGATCTTGTTGTCAGCGGTGGTTGCTGTCAGCGTTGCCAGATCAATTCCTCGTGCGCAAGATGCGATCAATGGGTCGAAGCCGTATGACCTATATGCGGATGCATCTCACTGGCTGAAGATGAAAACTCCGCAAGATTCCCGCGTCTTCCAGACAGACTGGGATGATTTCCCGCGATTGTTTTATTACAACACGCACAATACCTATCTGATCGGACTCGACCCGACCTATATGCAACTCTACGACCCGAACTTGTATGCGCTTTGGGTGCTCATCACGCAGGGGGATGTGAAGGACCCCTCGCAGATCATTGTGAGCAGATTTGGGTCGCAATATGTCCATTCCGATCTGATGCATGGAGATTTTATAAAAGTGGCGGAAAAAGATCCCGGCTTGGTGGAGGTATACCGGGATGACGAGGCAGTTTTGTTTGAGGTAGTTTCACCTTAAAGGCGATGATTTAAATCACTTTATGACGATTACCGAAGTTGATAAACTCTAATGTGTGCAGCACTGTCTCTATTTTCTTTGCGAATGCAGATCCAGTGGGGGGGAGATATGCCCGCTATGAATGAAACCGATATGCTCAATGGGTTGCGTAATCTCGACAACAAGACCATCGGCAATATCTACGACCGCTTCTTCCCTGAGATCCATCGGTATGTTTTGTACCGGATCAATGACGATTCGGTTGCAGAGGATATTGCGAGCGACGTCTTCGTGCGCCTCCTGGAGGCTTCACAAAAAAATCAAGAACCTCGGACGAATCTCAAGGGTTGGTTGATCGCAACTGCATCCAATACTGTGAACGATCATCTGCGCCGTCAATATCGCAGACCTACAGAGGAACTCTCTGATGCTATTCTTGATGAAACCCCGAACGTACAACTGCAAGTTGACGTGCGTGAGCAAAATCGTGCTGTTCGTACAGCCTATACACAACTGACATCGGAGCAGCAGGATGTCATTGCATTGCGGTTCGGTCAGGGTTATTCTCTCGAAGAGACGGCACGATACATGAAGAAAAAAGTGAATGCTGTGAAAGCCCTGCAGTTCCGTGCGCTCGCCGCGCTTCAACGTTTGATCGGGGAGGCGGGCGATGACTAGACTGCATGATGTTTTGGAACTTTGCCTGAGCGACCTCGAACAAGGTTCGGACCTCGATGTGATCCTCTCCCGCCATCCAGATCAAGCTGATGAGTTACGTCCCATCCTTAAGACATCCGCACTGGCAAGGAATATGTCCGTGTCGCCACCGACAGATGAAGTTGTAAAACGGAACCGTGCAAAGCTGCTTCAGCATGCAGCCGTGATGCGCGAGGAGAAGCGCACGCCTGCCTTTTGGATGAGCTTGCCGGATACTTTACTAAGGTCATTTGTTGCCTTGATGGTTGTCGTAGTTTTCCTTGTAAGCGGTGCCAATCTTGTCCGCGCCTCTGCTGCTGCGCTTCCCGGTGACGGGCTTTACCCTGTCAAGCGGGGGTGGGAGAAGGTCTCGTTGTTCTTTACGTTCGATGCGGAAGAACGGGAAACATTGGCGTTTGAATATGAACTGGAAAGATTGGATGAACTGCATGCGCTATTCGCAAACGGTCGGCAGGTCGATGTTGAGTTTTCGGGCTATCTCACTGAGAAAGATGAAGGTGCATGGCAGGTTTCGGATGTTTTGGTGATAATCTCTCAATTGGATCCATCGACTCAAATGCCAGATCAAGATGTCCCCATTGGGGCGGCAGTCCGTGTGAAGGGACACATCATCGGTGATGGCGTTGTGCTTGCCGCTGAGATCGAATTGCTTCCACCCGGATATCGGGTTCCGAATGTCGGAGAGGAAAATGGTCAAGTTGCGGATTCTGAAACCGGCGAAGATTCAGGTGTCGGGTCGGCAGGGGAAGCGGATAGCGTTTCATTACCCATCCCTGAACCTAAATATCTACCTGATAACGAGACCATCCAAGGAATCCTTACGTCCATAGGCAGTAACTTTATCGTTGTCGATAACATCCTTATGGATATTCGCCACGCACAGATCGAGGGCGTGCCGTATATTGGGGTGCTCACAAAGGCGGAAGGGCATTATGATGTTGACGGTATTTTTGTGGTCGTCGAAATAGAATTCAGCCAAATCAGTTCGAGCGATGACGCCAGTCGACCAGGAAATAACGGGAACGGCAATATAAATTCCAATGACAACGACAGTAATGATAACGATAATAAAAATGATAAAGACAACGATTGATTGGTTTTGAAGTTCTTGTAAGATGCGCGAAAATGGAGTACATTAATCTCCTAGCACGTTCGTTCTATATTTCCGCGCAGGAGACCTTTATGACCGACACGAACTTTTATCTTGGACGCGTGTACGACCCCGCCAAACGCTCTGTAGAAAATCAACCAGTGACATATGATCCCAACGACCTGACGACACATGCGGTTGTCACCGGCATGACTGGTTCAGGTAAAACGGGTCTGTGCATTTCCCTGCTCGAAGAAGCCGCGCTGAAAGGCATTCCTGCTATCATTATCGACCCCAAGGGCGATCTTACAAATTTATTGCTGCACTTCCCCAACCTCGCCCCGCAGGACTTCCAACCCTGGATCGATACCGAGCAGGCGCGCCGCTTCGGCAAAACGATCGAGCAGGTTGCGACGGAAACCGCTGACACTTGGCGTAAAGGGTTAAATGAGTGGGGATTAGGTGAACAAGATATATTAAAACTCAAGAATTCCGTACGTTTTGCCATTTACACACCGGGGTCTGATTCAGGCATCCCTGTCAGTGTTCTGTCTTCTCTGGAGGCGCCTAATGTTCCATGGGATGAAAACCGCGAAGTACTACGCGAGAAGATCGCCAGTACGGTAACTGCTTTACTTGGACTTGTGGGGTATGACGATATAGATCCGCTTCGGTCTCGTGAGCATATGTTGCTTTCAAATATTTTTGAAAATGCTTGGAAACAGGACAAAGGCGTGGATTTTAAAGAACTCATTTTACAAATTCAAACGCCACCATTTGACAAAAT
>DATHRQ010000513.1:0-2889 GCA_035465095.1 Anaerolineales bacterium
TCAGGTGGTTGGATCAGATAACCATGGAATCACGAAGCGGCGGAAATTATCCGCCGCTCTTATATTGACAAGCCTTGTGCTTCAGCTCAGATCGTTCAACATGTCCTGGTATTGATCACGGGTGATCTCCCCACGCGCGTAGCGTGCCTGCAAGATTTCACGTGGGGATTGATATCCACCAGATAGTTGATTCCAGTTCGATGTCCCGCTTGTGAAGCGTTTGACTGCCCATACAACAAGAACCACTACACCAACAATAATCACCAGGTTGAAAAGCAGGCCGATCAAGCCAAAACCGCCAAAGCCCATACCGCCTCCCATCATAATTTATTACTCCTTTCATTTGAATTACTCATCCTTAAGGATGGTTTGAATTTATGTTTGTATATTAATGCTCGAATGTAAAGGCTCGTGAAAGCGATTGTAAAGATTTGATAAAGAAAGTGATCAGTCGCATTTCCGTTCAACATCTTACTCTTGTGGCAGGAACAAACCATTTTTTAGATACTAAACTTCCAGAATATACAATTGGGCATCCTGAGTTTTGACCTCATAGCGATCCAGAGCACGAGGCGGAGGACCGCTTACAACATTTCCATATTTGTCAAATACTCCATCATGACAAGGACAGAAGAACTTGTTCTGCTCGGCAACCCATCGAACATGGCAGCCAAGGTGTGTGCAAACATTTGACATCGCAATGAAGTCCTGTCCATTTTCGGTAAGCACATAGACCGCAAGTTGCTCCTCATCAGTCACCCAGCCAGTTTGCCGTTGGAGATTAACCTTGAAAAGCGTAGGGTTATCAGTTTCGACCTTGGTCGTAGAACCAAGCTGAAGCCATCCCTCACCTTGTTTGCCTTTGAGCACGGGTCCCAGGATATAAGCAACTCCGGGGATTGTTAATGACAGCCCAATGACATTGCCTATGGCCAGGATTGTCATTTTCATAAAGTCTCGCCGCGAAACGCCCTTCTTGTTTTTCATGATCTTACACTCCTCTCATCAGCCTCTTACCATTATTGCTGTCGAGGCGCAGACGTCAGATTATCTGCATCGAAAGGTGGCTGTCTCGTCTGAAATTACCATGTCAAACACCGCGTTATATTTCACTCTTCCGGAATTTCCTCTAAAATACATCGCCACGCCACCAATACCACAGCCATCCGATCGGCACACCAACAATCCCCCCAGCCAGCGCGGACAACCAGTGATAGGAGTGTGGATAACCAGCAAGTACCATTCTAGCGACAACATAGCTGATGATGATCAATCCGAAGATCCATAGGTAGACCACAACGGGCCAATCCTTACTTTTCGATTTTTCCGGCTTCGATGCGGTTTTAGAAATTTTCATTCTGCTCATGTATTTCTCCTGATGTATATTTGATTTGGATTTCAAGAAAAACTGGCGACTTTAGTAAGCGTTCCCTCGCCCGGTTTGTATAAATACGGCGTCTCCTTCGGGACCTGGGGTCTGGTCCAACGATAGATAAATTTCGCATCATCCGGCGTCAGGTTTACACAACCTCGGCTGCTTGGGCGTCCGTAATTGTTATGCCAATACGTACCGTGGAAGGCCACACCGGTCCCCGTAAAGAACGAAACCCAGGGAACACCCGGAAGGTGATAGGTACTCGCTGTCCCGTCGCCCTGATTTGTCATGTGAATGCTAGGTCCCTTGTGAAAGGTGCGGAATTCGCCCACAGGGGTCTCTGTCCCCTTTGCGCCGGTTGCACAACGCGCAGCTAACACAGCTCTTTCACCTTCGAAGGCAGTCACAAACTGATTTTCCAGATCGACGTAAACATATTTGTCGTCCGCAGACACTTCGGGAGAGAGGGGATCAAGTTCTGCAGACGCAACCAGGCGCATATCGTGTGCAGCGACATAAAATGATTCCTGCAACTGACGGTCATAGATCTTGTACCAGATGCTCTTTTCATTCCGATTCACGACCACATCCGTGATCCAATGCGTGGACGAAAAATAGACTCGGTAACCGCGTTTCGCCCAAACGGTCGGACTAAGCCGCACGTCGGAAAAAGGGACGGTGATCTCACCAAGTGCACCTGCTTCGGGAATATTAAACACAGGCTTTTGGTGTAGCGTCTCAACCGGTTGGATTGAGCCTGAGTAGACGTAACCTTCGCCGCCGATTTGGTACCAAGTGGAATTGAAGGGATTACCGTAACCTCTGTCACCTTCCGTTACGCCGGTGATCTCCACCACCTTGTCGAGACCGAATGCAGACAATATATCCGCCGCAAAATACGGCTCACGCAGGAGTTCGGTACCGCTGATCGTGACTCGTCCCTGTTTGGGTATCGCAGCAGCCAGGACGCGGTCAAGGCGCAGATCCATCAGGAACAACCCCAACAGACCGGCGCCCGAGACTTTCAGGAAATCGCGGCGGGAAAATGAAGGACTCAAATTCCTACTTCCTACGCTCCCGATTCCCGTCGAATGAAGTAGTTGTAAGGCAGCGAGACCAATGCTGCTGCATAGATGCTGTATCCAACCAGCCACAGCAGACCGATCAGAAATCCAACAGCGGTCAGAGGCCAGGTGAAACCGGGCAGCAACGGTATCCAGAGCTGGTACATGGTCCAACCGAATAACAAATCGCCGGCGATGCAAAGTACATAGCTTACAACTGAGGCGAACAGTAAAGTAATCGTCAATGCTCCTAAATCAATCCTGCTTTTCATTTCAACCTCCTTTCGTGGTCACTTTCAACAGGGCAGGGCTTAATACTTCAATCGGTGGCAGTGGAAACCAACTGGTGAGAGGCGGCATTCTTCTGAGTTTCTTGTTCGTATGAAGGGCGAATATCTACACGGCGCAGACGGTTCGCGTTGCTGACCACCGTGATCGAAGAGGTCGCCA
>DATHRQ010000514.1:0-3615 GCA_035465095.1 Anaerolineales bacterium
GCGCCACCGACGCCCGCGGGTTTGCAGGAGAATCAAACAATGCGTGTAAAAAGAGGCCCGGTAGGGCATCGCAGACATAAAAAAATATTAAAAATGACCAAGGGACAGCGCGGTACGAAACATCGCCTGTTCAGGCGCGCCAATGAGGCCATGCTTAAGAGCCTGTGGTACGCCACCCGTGACCGCCGTGTGCGCAAGCGCGACCTGCGCAGGTTGTGGATCGCGCGCATCAACGCGGCAGCCCGCCTGAACGGCATCACCTACAGCAGGTTGATCGCCGCGCTCAAGAAGGCGAACATCGAGATCAACCGCAAGATGCTGGCCGATATCGCAGTCCGCGACCCACAGACATTCGCTGCTGTGGTTGCAAAAGTAAAATAATCAGTAGGGGCGGATCGTGATCCGCCCCTACAATATTTAACGGGGGTAAAATAACCAGATGAACAGCGTTCTCAAAGAACACGTTTTCCAAAACGGACAAATAATCCAGATCGTGCAGGGCGACATCACAACCGAAAATGTGGATGCGATTGTCAACGCTGCGAATGAACGCCTCCAGC
Source organism: Anaerolineales bacterium (assembly GCA_035465095.1). GTDB lineage: Bacteria > Chloroflexota > Anaerolineae > Anaerolineales > Villigracilaceae > Defluviilinea. The sequence goes on from DATHRQ010000514.1 coordinate 561, forward strand.
ACGGAGGTGGCCTCGCATGGGCGATCGCCAAACGAGGCGGTGAAACGATCCAACAGGAATCGGAGGCCTGGATTCGACGACACGGTCCTGTCTCTCACGCGCATCCCGCATGGACCTCGGGCGGGAACCTGCCTGCGAAATACGTGATCCACGCTGTGGGCCCGGTTTGGGGCGACCCCCACGATGCGGGGACAGGCGGAGATGAAGATAACAAATTAGCCGATGCTGTGACTGGTTCCCTGCGCATTGCAGATGAACTGAAGTGTGAATCCATTGCCATGCCCGCCATTTCCACCGGCATCTTTGGATTCCCCAAAGACCGCGCAGCAAAGGTAATATTCGAAACGATTCATGAATATTTTTCGCTTCATCGGTCTTTAATCAAATTGGTTCGCCTGGTTCTATTTGACGATGCAACTGTAAAGGTATTCCTCTCCCAGGAGTATGACGAGTCTGACAAATAGGACCCAAAATTCAGTTGTCTTACTCAGAAAAAAGGAATGAATAAGATATGATTGAAATATTAATAGCTGACAAGTCTCGACACGCCAATCAGATACGGGAACTGTTTTGGGAGTATTTGCAGTGGGCAAACAAACGATGCAATGAAGAATACGGCATCAGTTTTGATATTGTCGCCAAGCTCGAGGAGGATATGCAACATTTGGACAATTTCATGCCTCCAGGCGGACGCCTGCTCCTTTGCGAGAGTGAGGAACAACCTGCGGGGATTGCGTGCTTGAAGGAACTAATCCCCAACATTGGAGAGATCAAGCGCATGTATGTGCGTCCTGAACATCGTAACAGGGGACTCGGGCAGGCATTGATTGACCGTCTGCTAATGGAGGCGAAACAAATAGGATACGACACGGTCCGGCTGGACAGTACACGTTTCATGAAAAATGCACATCGGATGTACCAAAGGGCAGGATTTAAGGAAATAGAAGCTTACGAAGGCAGTGAGATCCCAAAGGAATTCCAGAAATATTGGATATTTATGGAATTATCCGAACTTTGAACTCCCAAGAATATTTTTTACCAATATGATTACTTCGTCACAAAACCCCAAACTCAAACGTGTCCGCTCGTTAATGGGACGCGCGAAGGAGCGCCGCGATGCCAATGCATTCGTGGTGGAAGGCGTACGTCTGATCGAGGAGGCAGTCAACGCTGACTGGGAGTTTCAGTTTGCTTTATACAGTGACGGTCTCAGCCAACGCGGCATGGACCTGGTGGACAAATTATCGGCGAGGGACATCGAAATTGATGATGTGGCCGGCGATCTAATCCAAAAATTGAGCGACACGGAGAACCCGCAGGGCATTCTGGCGGTTCTAAAAACCAAAAGTTTGCCAATGCCTGCATCGCCAAACTTCGTTCTCATCCCCGACCAGATCCGCGACCCGGGCAATCTCGGCACATTGCTCCGTACTGCTGTCGCAACCGGCGTGCAGGCGATTTTGCTCCCTCCCGAAACGACAGACGTGTTCGCTCCGAAGATCGTCCGCGCAGGGATGGGCGCGCACTATCGGTTACCGATCCGTTCGATGAAGTGGGAAGAGATCAAGTCATTGACGCAGGATATGCATATCCATCTCGCCGATATGGATGGCACGCCCTGCTGGGAAGCAGACCTGCACACACCGCTGGCGCTAATCATCGGCGGTGAAGCAGAAGGGGCAAGCGACGAAGCCCGCCGGCTTGCAACGCAGAAGATTTGTATCCCCATGGCAGGGAATGTTGAATCGCTGAATGCGGGCGTGGCGGGGTCCGTATTGATGTTTGAGGTGATGAGACAGAGAAACTATAAAAAGCTGGTGGTCGAGTAGGGACGAGCCCGTATCGAGACCACCAAATAAGCAAATATACCTTTCTTATAATTGTAGTCTCGATACGCCTTCACTGACGTTCAGGCTACTCGACCACCGAGGATTAACTCAAATGAAAATCCGATCAATCACCTATTTCTGCAATCCCAAATATCCCCTGGAGGAAAAGGTCCTTCAAACCGCAGGGACGTTTCTTGCGGAGGCAAAGTCCGCTTATGAAGCGGCAGACTATGAAGTGCAGACCGTCCGCATTGCGACCATTCCGTTTCCCAAATTATTGGGCGAGGAAAATATTGACAGGCTCCCCGAACTCACCGGGCAAATCGACAGCCTCGCGCAGGAACTCGATATTGGGTACATTTCCCTAGGTCCAGCGTTGCCTGAAATACCGCACAGTTACGATGTCATCCCCGATGCAGCCTTCGTCTCGAAGAATGTTTTCTTTGGCGGCGTGATGGCGGGCAAAGCCCACGGACTTGACCTGGCCGCCATCCGCGCCTGTGCGGACGTGATCGTCAAACTGGCGCCGCTTGAAACGAACGGGTTCGCCAATTTGCAGTTCGCCGCGCTGGCAAACGTGAACGCAGGCGCGCCCTTCTTCCCAGCGGCGTATCACGATAAGGACAAGCCTGCGTTCGCTATTGCAACCGAATCCGCTGACCTTGCTGTAGCGGCGTTCGAGAATGCGAAAACAATCGAGGAAGGAAGAAACAATCTAACTTCCGAGATCGAAAAGCATGGAAAGAAACTTGCCGAAATCGCCAAATCATTGAAGGTCAAATTTTACGGCATCGATTTCTCCCTCGCCCCCTTCCCAGATGATGAAATTTCGATTGGCAATGCCGTCGAAAAAATGGGAATCCCAAGGATCGGGCTTCATGGTTCCCTCGCCGCCGCCGCCATCCTGACCGAGGCCATAGACCACGCCGACTTCCCACATACCGGCTTCAGCGGATTCTTCCAGCCAGTGCTCGAAGACTCGGTCCTTGCCAAACGCGCCGCCGAAGGGACATTATCGATCAAGGATGCATTGCTTTATTCGGCTGTGTGTGGAACCGGGCTTGACACAGTCCCGCTCCCGGGGGACATAACATCAGAACAGTTGGTTCCCCTGCTGCTCGATCTATCTGCATTGGCGTTTCGCCTCGACAACCCCCTGACCGCGCGCCTGATGCCGATTCCCGACAAAAAAGCTGGAGATGATACGAGTTTCGATTTCCCGTTCT
>DATHRQ010000515.1:0-8435 GCA_035465095.1 Anaerolineales bacterium
CGTTCTGGGGTGGATATTCTCTGGCGGCACCCCGTTCCAGATCTCTGTCCCTGTGTTGGATGGGTTTAATTTTCAGGGAGGCCTGAGACTCACACCGGAATTTACAGCCATGTTTGTCGGCCTGACCACGTATACCGCGGCCTTTATTGCCGAGGTCGTCCGTTCTGGTATTCAGGCAGTAGATCGCGGTCAGATCGAGGCTGCGCGCGCAGTTGGCCTCTCGACAACACAGGTGCTCAGTTTGGTCATCATGCCGCAGGCATTAAGAATCATCATCCCGCCGATGATCAGTCAGTATCTCAATCTGACAAAGAACTCGAGTTTGGCCCTAGCAATTGGTTTTCAAGAGGTCTTCAGTGTTGGGAAGATCGCTATTAATCAAGCCGGTCGTGCTGTGCCGGTTTTTGTCCTTGTGATGCTAACCTATCTCTCTTTGAGTTTGTTAACTTCCTTTGTGATAAATCTATATAATAGTCGTATTCAATTTGTGACAAGGTAATCATGAATAGTACTCAGATTTCAGAAGAAGTGATTCGTCCGCCACAGCCGCCTGGACCTATAAAATGGGTGCGGGACAATTTATTTAACAGCTGGTATAACTCGCTGCTTACAGTGGTATTTCTCCCAATTGTTTTCTTTGCCCTGCTCAATGCCATCTTATGGGTATTCACAGAAGCGGATTGGCGACCGATCACAGAGTTCCCCATGTTGTTTGCAGTCGGACAGTATCCGCGTGGAGAACTTTGGCGTGTAGGTACGGGATTATCGATCTTTATTTTTATGCTGGGAGTAAGTTGGGGCAGATGGGGAGATCTGTTGAAGCCGGTTTCAATGGCCGCCGGCGTTTTCTTTGCGGTGTTCGCGTTGATTCCGGTACAGCATCCTGTTTTGGTCGTTGGTATGCGAGCTTATCTTGGATTAAATGCACTATTGCTAATGGTTGGAAATTGGCTTGGTAAAAAAGAAGCGGTCAGGACAATCTACATTATCATTGGATGGATAGCGGTCCCAGTTGTGTTTTTGCTTCTACTGACGGGGATTGCAAACAACAAAGTCATTCCCCCTGTTCAAACAACGTTCTGGGGCGGTTTACTGGTCACCTTCCTGCTGGCGGCGGGGGGGATTCTGCTGTCATTTCCAATTGGGGTATTGTTGGCGCTTGGCCGTCGGTCATCGCTGCCGGTTGTCAAAGCCTTTTCAACGATATTTATTGAAACGGTTCGCGGCGTTCCATTGATCACGATCCTGTTTATGTTCTCGATTATCCTGGCATTGTTCCTGCCTTCCGAGTCACGCATCGATCGTTTAGTTCGGGCTTTGATGGCTGTCACGGTCTTTAGCGCGGCCTATACTGCAGAGAATGTGCGCGGCGGTTTGCAAGCCGTTCCGAATGGCCAGATTGAAGCAGCCAAGGCCGTTGGGATGAACGGCTTTCAGACGATGTTGTTCATCGTTCTACCGCAGGCGATACGAGCTGTGCTTCCGGCAATCGTTGGTCAGTTCATTTCCTTGTTCAAGGATACGACCCTGGTTGTTATCGTAGGCATTAACGACCTGTTGGGCATCGGGCGGTCGGTTATTAATTCTGAACCTGCGTTTGTTCAATTGCAAATGGAAGTGTACCTTTTCATTGCCGCAATCTATTGGATATTCAGTTATTTGATGTCCCTAGCCAGCAGACGCCTGGAAGCTGCCCTGGGCGTTAATACACGTTTGTAGGAGTAATTTTATGACAGAATTATCGCAAGACCCGATCATTGTTTGTCAGGATGTTCATAAGTGGTACGACGATTTCCATGCCCTTAAAGGAATTAATATTGAGGTCCAAAAACGGGAGGTAATCGTTATTTTCGGCCCATCCGGTTCGGGTAAATCGACATTCATTCGTACACTTAACCGCCTGGAGGAACATCAACAGGGCCGAATCGTTGTAGACGGCATCGAATTGGGACATGATGTTCGTAATATTGAACAGGTGCGCATGGAAACAGGGATGGTTTTTCAGCAATTCAATCTGTTTCCTCATCTTACGGTATTGCAGAATATTGTGTTGGCTCCCATTTGGGTGCGAAAATGGCCCAAGGATAAAGCTGAGAAGACTGCGATGGAATTGCTGGAAAGGGTGGGTATTCCCGAACAGGCAGAAAAATTCCCCGGCCAGCTTTCGGGAGGACAACAACAGCGTGTGGCGATTGCCCGTTCGCTTGCCATGCAGCCGAAGATCATGCTGTTCGACGAACCGACTTCCGCGCTTGATCCCGAAATGATCAAGGAAGTTCTGGATGTGATGGTCGAGTTGGCCAAATCAGGTATGACGATGCTTGTGGTGACCCATGAAATGGGCTTTGCGCGCGCTGTTGCGGATCGCCTGGTCTTTTTCGATCATGGGGAGATCGTGGAAAGCGGTACACCGGAGGATATATTCAAAAAACCGAAGGAAGATCGGACGAAGTTGTTCCTCTCGCAGATTCTTTCCCATTAGAAGAAGAAAAAAAGTCGGCCGCACGGCCGACTTTTTTTCTTCTATTACTGCAACCACCTTATGGAGCGTTTAGGATCACCTGCTCCTCATAGATCTGAAACGTCCATTTGTCAGAGTTATTAATACATCCATAACCGAAAGCCTTTGTGTTCTTATTTGGGGCGGTTACAAATACACCGACATTGTAGCAACCCTGTGGAAGATCATTGATAACGGTCGAGCCACCCGGCCCGAGGGTGTATCCACGATAGCCGCATTCTCCAAAGGCTGTCTTGTTCAGGTAGAGGGAAATGACCAGATCGCCCTTGGTATTGTTGACGAGTCTTATAATCGTGTCTCTTCCGCTGACGTTGCCACCCAACGGTGCGTTACAAGGGTCTCCGGATGCCTGTTGCGTGGGAGCAATGGTGGGAGAAGCCAGTGCAGCATCAGTTGTTGGTGACGGTTCAGGCGTGTCACTCGGCAGCGGCGTTGGACTTGCTGTTGGGGTTGGCGGTGGTGGTGTGTTGGTCGGTATGGCTGCCTGTGTTTGTGCAACGATGGTAAATGCAGCGGCTTCAGCGGTAAGTTGAATATCTTCTCCGCTTAATGCCGGTACAGTGGGCTGACCGCCGCCGCAGGCGCTTATCAGCACGGCTGTGATGATGGTCAGTGAAATAATCGAAAAGCGTTTCATATTGTATTTTCTCCAAATTCAATTAACAATTGGGGTAGCATCCGCCTTGGGCGACGATGCTGTTGTTTCTGATGATCAATTTCCAGCTGCCCGGCGAGATTCGGAATCCGCCGGATACCTTGAAGTTTGTTTTGCCGTTTACAAATGCTCTGGCAGTGTATTGTCCGATCGGGCCCGTCGATAGATCGTACAGGAAGCCGCATTCTCCCAGGTCGGTCATGACCCATAAGGAAACAACCACCGTATCATCCTTGCTCTGGGGGCTGTAGTCATAATAAATATCCAGGAGGGCTGAATCTCCCTCCCAGGAAAGAAGCGGCTGGTTGCAGGGATCTGCGGTGGCTGCGCTGGCGATCTGGGTGGCAGTCTCAGCCGTGACCAGGGAAGAGTCCAGGGTAGCCGAGGGGATGAGTGTATCGGTTGGCAGGGGCGTCAGGGTGGATGTTTCAGTTGCTGTGTTGGTCGGAATGGCAGCCTGCGTTTCCGCAACGATCGTATAGGCAATCGCCTCGGATGTACGCTGAATATCCTCTGCACTCATGGATGGCTCGGTAGGTTGTGCACCACACGCACTGATAAAAAGGCCCAATATGGCTATACTGGCCAAAAGGCGTTTCTGCATTTGGGTTGAAATTCCTTTATTGGACTGTGACTCTATCTTTATAGATGGTGATCTTGAGATCGTCGTTGCCGTGAAGAACGAACTCTCCAACAATTTTCCTGCCGCCGACCCACACCACGTATAGATAATATCCAAGCGGCGCCTTTATTTTGACTTGTTTTTCCACCGGGTATTCGATAATCGCGACTTCCCTGTTTTTTGGATAATTCTGCAATGAGATGTATGCCTGTGCATTGGACTTGTTTATAAGCGTAATATCCGCGGAGGGGACTGCTGGAGGCAGCGTTCCATACTTTAAGATGCCCAGAGTGGGTGTCAGCGTGGGATTTCCTGATGATGAAGGCAGGGTTGCGCTGGCTGTCAGGTTTTGAGTCCCAGCTGTGGCGGTTGCCGGCGTGGTCGTCAAATTTGGGGCCGGCGTATCGGTCGTTGTGACAGTCATGTGCGTGGGCGTTTCAGTTGGAGTCGCAGTATCAGTAATTGGAACAGTCGTCGGGGAGGGGGAGGGCTGAGCCGCCAGTGTCTGTGCTGCGGCGGTCTTGACAATAGAGTCTATCGTCGCCTGTGAATCCACTTGTGGGGCGGAGTCCACAGGCGGAGCAACAGGCAGGCAGGCGCTTGTGATCACCAACAATAATAGTACGGGGGTTAGGATCTTCTTCATCATGCCCTCCATGATAGGCTACGCCTCCTGTGCGACCTCCAAAAATTGAGAGATGGTATCGCGCAGCATGCGTTCTGGCAATGCGCCGACCTGGCGGTGGACGATCTTTCCGCCTGAGACAAACAGCATGGTCGGGATGCCCTGGATGCCATATTTCATCATCCATTCAGGGTTATCGTCTGTGTTGACCTTGGCGATCAAGACCTCATCGCCATATTCCTTTGCGAGCTTATCGAGGATCGGAGCCACCATCTTACAGGGACCGCACCACGGCGCCCAAAAATCCACAATGACGGGGACTTCAGACTCGAGCACGGTTTTTTCAAAAGCGGCATCGGTTACATTTATGGGTTCGTTTGGCATAATTTTTTACCTTTATTTTTCTGATTTTGGGCAATTCTTTTGGCTTGCCCATAAGCGCGAAAAAGTATATCACAATACCCTGCATGATATAATCGCCCGTCGATGACAGAGATGCTGACAAAATGGAGAAGTGGGCTTGCCAAAACGAGCAAGACCGCCTTTGGGCGGCTTGCGTCGATTCTTGGTGCGACCGAAATTACCCAGGATACGTGGGACGAGTTGGAAGCCCTGCTCATTCAGGCGGATTTGGGAATCGAAACCGCAACCGAAATTTTGGACTCTTTGCAGCGCTTCGTGCGGACTGAGGGCCTGACCCGCTCCGATGAGCTTTGGGAGGCGATCCGAACCGAACTCCGCTCCAGACTCGACGAGCCGCCTGCCCTCGAATGGACCCATAAACCGACCGTGATCATGATGGTTGGCGTCAACGGTTCGGGCAAGACTACGACCATTGCCAAGCTTGGACAGCGCTTCCAGACTGAGGGCCGGTCGCTGCTATTCGGCGCGGCAGATACCTTCCGTGCTGCGGCAGTGGATCAACTCCAGGTATGGGGAGACAGGCTTGGGGTCGATGTGATCTCAGGCGCTCCTGAGTCAGATCCTGGCGCAGTGGCTTTCAATACGGTTCAGGCCGGCGTGGCGCGAGGTGTGGATGTCATCCTTGTGGATACGGCCGGCCGCCTGCAGACGAAATTCAATCTGATGGAAGAATTGAAGAAGGTTCATCGCGTGATCGGCAAAGCCCTGGAAGGTGCGCCGCACGAGGTCTGGATCATTCTCGATGCAACAACCGGGCAAAATGCGATGCAGCAGGCTAGGGCTTTTAAGGAAGCGGTGAACGTAACAGGCGTGATATTGTCCAAGTTGGATTCTTCCGCCCGCGGCGGCATGGCGTTTGCAATTCGCAGCGAACTTGGCCTGCCGATTTTATTTGCCGGTCTTGGCGAAAAGCCCGAAGACCTGGCTGTGTTCGATCCTGACGCTTTTATCCAGGGAATTCTGGATCAAAATTAATTCATAGGAGCTGCAACATGCAAGATCTTATAAATCGCTTGACGTCTGCACAAGACCTGACCCGGCAACTCATGGAGCGTCTTTGACCTTGCGTCTAAAGAAAAAAAACTCTCCCGCCTAGAAAAAGAAATAGAAGCGCCCGACCTTTGGGATAACCCCACGGAAGCGCAAACAACCATGAAGCAATATAACGCCGTGAAAAAGGAAATCGAATCATGGCGCGATTTCTCCCGCCAGGTTCACGATGCGCTCGAACTTGCACAATTGGATGATGAAAGCCTGCGCGCGGAACTGGAAACGGAAGTTTCCACCATTGAATCTGAACTTGAGAAACGTTCGTTCACTGCGATGCTTTCCGGTAAATACGATCAAGACTCCGCCATCCTTGCCATTCACGCGGGCGCAGGCGGCACCGACTCACAGGATTGGGCGGCAATGCTTGAGCGCATGTATTTGCGTTGGGCGGAAAAACGCGGATTTGAGACCGAAATATACGATTACAGCGAAGGGGAGGAAGCCGGCATTAAGAGCGTGACGATCGCCATCGATGGCGATTACGCGTTTGGTTACCTGCGTTCAGAAAAAGGCGTACATCGCTTGGTCAGATTATCGCCGTTCGATTCTGCGAACCGCAGACACACGTCGTTTGCGCTGGTCGAAATCCTGCCGCAGGTTGCCATGGACGAGGCTGACGTCAAAATTGACCCGAGCGACATTAAGATGGATGTCTATCGTTCATCCGGCGCTGGCGGACAAAGCGTTCAAAAAAATGCAACGGCTGTGCGCCTGACGCATATCCCGACGGGCATTGTTGTCACCTGTCAGAATGAGCGCTCGCAAACTCAGAATCGCGAGTTCGCCATGAAAATATTACGCGGGCGTTTGGCTGAACTGAAACAGGCCGAAAGGGAGGAAGAGCGTGCCGTCCTGCGCGGCGAATATACAAAGGCCGAATGGGGCAGCCAGATCCGTTCGTATGTACTGCATCCTTATCAAATGGTCAAAGACCATAGAACCGACCATGAGACCGGCAACACGCAGGCCGTCCTGGACGGCGATCTCGATGAGTTCATGGAAGCGTTCCTGCGCTCTAAAAAATAATTTGGAGAAGAACTATGTCCGACGATATCATTACACAATTGGCAACTTTCATCGCAACCGATATTTTGAAACAGCCCGACCGCTCTATTGCGGCGGATGAGCCGCTGATCTCCAGCGGCCTGATCGATTCGTTCAGCCTGATGGATGTGGCTTTGTTTGTTGAAGATACCTACGGCGTGCGCATCGAAGATACAGAACTTAATGCGGATACTTTCGACAATTTGACTCAACTCGCAGACCTGATCGAATCTCGTAAAGCATGATCTTTCCTGAACGGCTAAAAGCGCTTCATGACCGGGCCCCGCAGCGGGTCGCTGTCACCCTGCAGTTTCCTGGCGCCTCAGGCGCCACTGACGATTTGCCGATTACGCTCGATCAACTGCTGCGCGGCTCCCAATCCTTTGCACAGACGTATGCCCACGAAGGGATCCGACCGGGCGAGGTCGTCGTACTAATTCTCCAACACGGCGAAAATCTTTTGTATGCGTTCTGGGGCGCGATTCTGTACGGTGCAATCCCTTCGATCATGCCCTTTCTGACGGAAAAACTGTCCCCTGAGCGTTACCGCGCTGATTTGGCGGCCTTAATGTCTGTTACGAAACCCGCCGCGATCGTGACATACCCCGAATTTGAGGATGAGATCAAGTCGGCGATCAGCGAGGGGGATTCGGTGCGGTCGGTGATCGTTGCCGATCAGGCCGATGTGCAAACTGAACTGGACATTGAGTCGCTGGAGGGTTTCAAAAGAAGTGCTGATGACATTGTCCTGCTGCAGCACTCCTCGGGGACGACCGGCTTGCAAAAGGGTGTTGCACTTTCGCATCAGTCTGTTTTTAATCAATTGGATGCCTATGGAAAATCACTTTCATTAAACGAAGACGATGTGATCGTGTCGTGGCTTCCGCTTTATCATGATATGGGCTTGATCGCCGGGTTTATCATGCCCGTCCTTTCAGGGGTTTCGTTGGTGTTGATGTCGCCGTTCGATTGGGTGCGCGCTCCGTTCAAGTTGATGCAGTCGGTTACAAAATATCGAGGCACGTTGACCTGGCTTCCCAATTTTGCCTATAATTTTTGCGCCCAAAAGATACGAGACCGTCATCTTGAAGGCGTGGATTTGTCCTCTTTGCGGGCTGTCATTAATTGTTCGGAACCTGTCCGCTGGGAGAGCCATCAGGCGTTTTATGAGCGATTCAAAAGTTATGGCCTGAAAATGGATATGCTGCAGACATCCTATGCGATGGCAGAGAACGTTTTCGGTGTGACGCAAAGTCCGTTGGGGAATGAACCCGTTGTCGACGAGGTCGACCGGGACGCGTTTATGAATGAACATATCGCCAGGAGTCCGCTTGACGGGCGTCCATCCATGAAAATGATGTCGTCCGGACGTCCGCTTGAAAATGTGGAAATAAAGATTGTTGACGAAAACAACAATGTCGTTGAGGAGCGGGTGGTTGGAGAGGTCGTTTTGCGAAGCAATTGTATGTTGACCGGATATTACAACCGCGACGAC
>DATHRQ010000516.1:0-6788 GCA_035465095.1 Anaerolineales bacterium
CCACACGTGAAAAATTGGAAACGGCGCGTCAATCGCTGGAGAGTTTGCAGTCCCTGATCCAGAGCATTGGTTCCCTGCCGTTTGTCAACGTCAGTGTGGCGGATAGGATCCTGGACGATCTGATCGATTCTGCCGACACCATCGATGCTGAGATCGCAAATGCGGAGGAGGTTGCACGACAAGCCTCGACATTTGTCAGTGACACGTCCTATCTTCTGGGCGGCGATCTGACCGAAACACGCGACAGCCTGCAAAACTTTCTTGCAGCCGTTGAGGAATATCAGACAAAAGTGGAAGACTGGCGTTCACAAATTGCGGATTTGATCGACCGAACGCCGGCCTGGATCGACCGCACCTCGTGGGGGGTGACCGTTTTCCTGCTGTGGTTCGGTCTTTCTCAATTCAGCCTGCTCCTGCTTGGACGCATGATCCTGCTCGGAGAAGATCCGCTGGACATACTGCGCACATAGCCATTTTCAATGGGGGAGTTAAGTACCGCTTGACCCAGAACAATTGTTCTAATAAAATAATACTCCTGTTTTACCCACTTCCTAGTGGGTCCATTTGGTTTGACGCTTGTCTATCAATCAGAAACTGGCTACGGTCCATGAAAAGGTCTTCACAAAAAGCAAACATCTTCCTGATCCACGCGCACAGCGACAAGGAATCGGTCTATAAACTTTATCAGCGTCTCGTTGGAGATGGCTTGAACGTCTGGCTTGATATAGAACGTCTAAAGCCCGGTCAGGACTGGCAGAGTGAGATCCGCGATGCCCTCCTCAAATGTGATCTTGTGCTCGTCTGCCTCTCGCGCGCATTCGACAAACAGCAGGGATACCGTCACGAGGAACTCAAACTCGCGCTCGAAAAGGCGAACTTTCTTCCGGACGATGAGGTCTTTATCATCCCTGTGCGCCTGGAAAAATGCGAGATGCCCGCATCCCTGCGTCACCTCCATCGTGTGGATCTGTTCAAACCAAGCGGATACAAGAATCTGGTCAATGCGTTGAAGGGAGATTTTGAGGTGTGAAGCGGATATTGAGGCGTAAAAACTTATGCTGTATTCTTTCTCTGCCGTTTATGTTCATACATCGCCTTGTCTGCCTGTGAGAGCAATTCTTCCATCGTAATTGCGGACTCCGGCTGCGCCCGTATAATTCCCAAGCTAAAAGAGATCTTACTTTGAAGACCGGATTGGAGATTATACGTATCTACATTGTTCTTCAAGCGCGTTTGCATGCTGTCGAGATCGTTTTCGGTTGCGTCAACAAGCAGAACTACAAACTCATCTCCACCCAGGCGGCCGATAATATCTGAATCCCGAAAGGTGTCTGTCAGAATATTGGCAAATTGGACGATAATGGCATCTCCTGCTGCATGACCGAACGTGTTATTTGTATATTTCAAGCTATCCAAGTCTATATATAGCAGAGATACGGAGTATTTGACCCGCCTGGCAAACTTTAAAAGACTGGTTGCAAGGATTATAAACCCACGCCTATTATTCAAGCCGGTAAGTGTGTCAGTCAGGGACAGGTTGTTTAAGCGCTCATTGGCGTTCTCCAGTTCCGTAACCTTTTGGTACAGTTTATCAGCCAGCACTTGTAGATGCTCACGCTGGAGTTGTCCAGTTTGAGGTAATTTTGTGGCTGCGGTCGGATGTTTAAGAGAATCATTCACAACGCGTAATATCTCATGCGGCTCACTAGGTTTTCTGAGAATATGCTGTATGCCACTGGCACGTGCCAGTCTATGAATTTCTGATTCATCGTAGTTGGTTGTATGGAAAACAACAGGTATGCCCATCAATAATGGTTCCGCGCGTAGGCGGCGTACCAGGGTAAACCCATCCATGCTCGGCATGATGATATCCGTAATGATCAGATCGGGTAGTTTGGCCCGGGCGAGTTCCAATGCCTCCATCCCGTTGGCTGCTCCCAACATGCGATGACCAAAATTACCCAGCAGGGAATTATAGGTATTACGATCTGTTTCATTGGTATCCACAATAAGTATGGTTGACATTCTGTTTTATGCCTTTTTGCTTGTTGCGAATGACGAGAAGGGAATTACTCTGATCCTGATAATGAGAACTGGTGCAACAGGTCCCAGCGCTCCGCTGCTGTTTGCACGGTCCATTCAAAACGGTTTACCGTGAAGGAAACCTCACCTCTGGCGCCGAATGTCGGATCTTTTATTCGGGTTGATCGGTCTTCAGGCAGATTAACGATCTTAATGTGTGGAAGCCAGTTCTGTGATTTATAAGGATAACTCTCGTATTTCAAATCGCAGGCGATTTTGTCAAGCTCGTTGTACATACTTTCCAACGCCGGACTTTTTTCCGCAAGTAGCCACAATCTGCCCTGTTGATTGTTCACGTTCATTCTTGCAATATTCCTGACAACAATGTCAAAGGGTTGCGTTGACTGTGCAAATTCTTCCAGGCGTTTTTTCAATTTGTCAAAATCATCGACATTTCGGATGGCCTGTACGGTTAAATGCAAATCAATGATCGGCGTTCCGTCAGCGACCCGCGCTGTTTCCTCCGAAAGCTTGAATAGCTTGGAATACGCCTCGTTTTCCGGCCTGACAATGATGAAGGTCGATTTACCGCTTGTGATCGCCGCTTCCATGCTTTCTATTTCCTTGAGCCTGTTTTTATACAAATCAATGTGCGCCTCTGCATCATTCCTGCCTACACCATAGTTCCAGGCGAGCAGACCCTGGTGTAAATCCTGTTCCCAGACTGTACGAATCTTGTTTTCAAGTTCTGCAATATTGACCTCTGTGGAGACTATCTTGAATTCATCTCCGGCGCGCTCAGAACGAAATATGAGGAAGCTCTCATTCTTTGGAAAGTTCTTGGCGAGTACGTTTGAGAATCGTCTAAGGTCTTGGTCAATTGCCGAACTACCATACCGGGCATTCCCTTCGTGCATATTTAACATGTCTGTCAGTGCCACACAGCGGGCATTCTTTTTTTCCAGATACCATTTGACACCCAGTCCGTTGAGCGCACCTGTAAGGTCATCCTTAGTAACTATGCTTTCCACAATGTTTTGGGTGATCTGGACCTGCGTAATAGCCTGCTGTTTTAATTTTGCGGGCAGCTTCAATGAATAGATTTTATCCATAAGATCTTCATAGGCCATATTAAACTCGTTCCAACTTTGGAAACTGTCGTTTTCCTCGATACGCCTTGGAAATTCAGAGTGGCTTTCGATGATGGTTTGCCTTAAAACCATGGGTCTGAAATCCTTACGTTGTTTTTGGAGTTCGTTTTCAGACTCGGTTTCTGTCAACCCCACACCGTAATCCCAGGTTAGGAGACAGTCTGTTTCCTGCCTGACGTAAAGTTTGGATAATAGCTTCTTTAATTCTTGAGGTGTCTTGGTTGTGGAAAAAATCCTGAACTCGTCGCTGCCCGGAGACCTGCGAACGAAGTCGCCTGTATCCGGCAAAAATATGGACATGAATTGAAATGCCAGTTTGTGCAATTCCGAATCGACAACAAGTGCCCCATACACTTTGTTGGCCTGTCGCAGATCATAAATATCCACCTTGGCCATGCCTCTGATCTGCTCAGTGGGTATCAGCCATTTTGCGGCTCGTGAATTCAGTGCGTGTGTAATTGAGTCATACAGAGCCAGGTCCTTGGCATTGTTCAAGATGCCGGATACGGCACGGTTCAAATCATGGATCTGGCTTTCACTGATCGGTAATGCCTGAAACAGATTTTCCAGTTCCTTAAATGCCTGCAGGAAAATCTTCATTTCATTGTTCATGGCTAACTTTGTGCGTGTCGCTCTTGAGCCAGGGTATCCAGGATTTTTTCGTGGAGTTCCTGGCTTTGGCGGATCTCATGCTGCATGCCCTGAAGCTGAAAACTATCCATTGATTCATTGATAAGAATCAGGGCAGTGTCCAGATCCGTCCCCAGTGCATAACGGACGGATGCCAGGCCAAACTGGCCTCTTGCGAGTTCATCCACCCTTCCAAATTCCTCGGCCGAGCGAACTGCATCGGTGAAGAATTTTATGGCGTTTTCAAAGTTGCCCTCCTTGAATTCGACGAACCCGAGTCCGTTGAGCGCATAACTGATATGACGGACCGGATCCTTGCGGGCCGGATCCTGCCACGTTTCCAATGCCTTTTGATACCAGTCGCGGGCCTTTCGATAATTTCCAAGTTCATACTCGAGGTCGCCCAGGCCATATTGTGCAAAGCCCATGCTGTAGATTCCGTAATCATCCTTGGGGAATTCCTCGCTTGTTTTGAGCACGTCTTTTAACAGGCTTTTCGAGCGTTCAAAGTTGCCGAGCCGCAGTTCCACTGTCCCGAGGGAGCGTTTCGCAGCCGCGATCAGCAGTTTGTCTTCCGTTTTGGTTGTTGCGGACAGCGCCTCTTCAGCCCAGCGCAGCGCCCTCAGATAATCACCCTGATAGAAATATATCCAACTGATGTTTCTGGCGAAGGTGCTGACAGATCTCCAATCCGATAGAAGATTGGCAGCGCTCAAGGCGGCATGTGCCAGGGTCAGGCGGTCATACCAGAGTGCACGCTGCCATAATACACTGCCGAACTGAATACCGATCTGCACCAGCAATTCAGCGATGGATTTGTTCCTTTTCGTCAGGGATTTGGAGCCTGATTTCTTTTGAATGGCCTTGTAACACCATTGGGCGGCGCTGAGGATATTATTGCGGTCCAGCAGCAATTTGTCGTATCCCCGCCATTCCTTGAAACCGCTCATTTGCGAGACCAGCCTGCCATAATATTGGGCCGTTTTTAATTCAGCCTGATTGATGAATTTTCGGTCACCCGCAAACTGTGTCCGAATGAACCGCCGTGTAAGCGGCAGGATGCTGAAATAATCCCGGTCGGTTTCATGCTCGGTAAGCGTCAACTGCAGGAGGCCACTGATCGCGGTTTCAAAGAGCTCGTCATCGTCGATTCCGGAGATCGCCTCCAGCGCCGCGCGTGAAACAGCCTCAGGCTGGAGGGCCAGGATGAACAGCAGTTTTTTCTCGTTGCCATCCTGCAGTAGATTCCAACTATGGTTGAAGCAGTATTGCAGTATGGGGATTTTCGAATCCAGGTTCAACTTATCCAGCACCTGTGTTACTGAATAGCCCAGAACGGCTATCTGTCCGTGTACCCATAATAAGGCCAGCGGAAGCCCGCCGGTCAGACTGACCAGATGCTTGTTCTGTTCCTGGGTCAGTTGTATGTTCTTCTGCTGGGCATCCCATTTCAACAGCGCGCTGCTTTCCTCCAGCGAAAGCCCCTGCAGGCGGATGATCTGTCCTTCGGCAACCCTCTCCCGCGAGGTGACGATGACTTTTAGTGTAATGGGTGATCTTCGTAAAAAGTCAAGAATGTCGTGCTGTTCTTTTCTTGGCAGGGATTCAAAATTATCGAGGATAAGAAGTGTGGTACGCCGGGCAAGCAGGTTATAGGCCCTGCGGATCTGTTCCTGGAGTGTCATATTGCCGATGGTGGGATTCCCCAGACTTGTACCGATCGTGATGAGTATATCGGTCAGGGATTTTGCCTCCGGAATGATCGGTTCGACCCCGTGCAGGGTCAGAATGGATTCCTTGGCGGAGATCCAAATGATCGATTCGAAGAGATCGTTGTCGACACACTTGTGGCTGATCTCAATCGCAAGAGCCGATTTTCCCACCCCACCGATGCCTTCGATGCCGATGATAAAGGTTCTGTTGCTCGGCTGCAGGGATTGCAAAATGGCCTTGATCTCCCTCTCCCGCCCGACAAAGTAGGGCCGCCTTGGAAGGCCGGCCAGCACAGCTGTTTTTTCGCGTTCCCTGCCGCTGGAGGTGAGGCCCTCGATCTGTTTGGTATATCTGGCGATGGCCTCCTTCTCCATCGTGACGCTGTTTATGAGATGGAGCGGCTGGTCCATTCCATATTTTGCCAGCATCTCTTCGAGGGTATAGAGATTCTTTTTGTGTAACTCGATCATGTGCTCGAGATGGGTGATTTCTTCCTTTTCCATGGCTCAATTTTCTCCTTGCTACTGCTTCGGCTGTATGTCCTTATCGTAAACCTTGGACAGCACCGTTTCGAGCCTGTTGACCGTGTCCATCACGGCGTTTTCCGCCGCCTCGAGGTTGTGTACGATGATGGCCGGCACGAGCGCATCCCCCCATTTGGCGTGTTGTTCCCTGGAGAGATGATAGTTGCGCGTGTAGGTCTCCAGCAGACGTACCAGATGCTGGACCTCGGCTTCATGGTTTTGCCATTTCGATTCGTCGATCTTCGAAGTCTGCAAGTCCTGTTTGATCTCCTGTGCTTTTTGCGGCTCAAGGATGACGATCTCCTCATCGGAAGAGGCAGGTTCATTCTGTGGAGTATTCTCGTTCATTTTTCTTCGTTCGCGGCGTTCCTGCAGGATTTTCCGCCCTTCATCGAAAATGAAGTCGATAGCTTTCAGCAAAATGGGAAGTTGGACAGTTTCTATCATGGAACCTCCTTTTGTGACTCGAGTATAGCATAATGCGGTACCCGGGTACTATACACCTTGCAAAGCCGTAAATTCCTGTTTTAGAGTGTATTTCCTCCAATTTCAATGCAGTATATGCGTGCGGGCATGACTTTGGTTATAAAACCTTCGCAATTCGCCAAATCGTCGGCTCATATTCGGTTGTATAATTTTTTATTCGACCAGATTTTGGTATTGGAGAGGTTTTTCGGCAGGTTATTATGGCTCAGGATTTTGATAGGGCAAGAAGAAATATGGTGGCGTACCAGCTTCGGAGACGTGG
>DATHRQ010000517.1:0-6467 GCA_035465095.1 Anaerolineales bacterium
CTGATCTCGAAAAACACGCAAAAGAACTGCACTATCTTTAGTCGATAACCCATCATAGATAAAAGACACGAAAGTATTAACCAATCGTTAAACAGAGTATAGAAACTCATCGCGGAACGATGTGTTATCATCCGCAATGGGCAACTTTTACCATTGCAAATCTAAAGCATGTGATTTTTTATTGAGGCAATCAATTATATGACACGTAAAGCAAAGATCGTAGCGACCATAGGTCCCGCCAGCCAAAGCCGCGAAACGCTCGAGGCGTTGATCAACGCAGGCATGAACGTTGCCCGCATGAACTTTTCGCACGGCACACACGACCAGCATGCGGAGCGAATCGCTTTGATCCGTCAACTCTCTGAGAAAATGGGTAGATCGATCGGAATCATCCAGGACCTGCAAGGACCCAAGATCCGGGTGGGCGCATTGGATGAACCCATTCAACTCGCAGAGGGAGAGTTGATTACTTTGTATGCAACGGAATCCGAGCCGCCGGAAACGGAAGGGAAACTGATCCCTGTGGATTTTCGACAACTGTTCGATTCAGTGCAGAACTTTGACCGGCTTCTGCTCGATGACGGCCGCCTTACATTAGAGGTTATCTCCCATCTCAATCGAAACGCGCTCACTGCCAAGGTTGTCATCGGAGGGCCGTTATCGTCACATAAGGGCATCAACCTGCCGGGTGTGCAGCTGCGCATTTCAGGTTTCACGGACAAAGATGAAGCCGACCTTGAGTTCGGCATATCCCGGAACGTGGATGCGGTTGCGATTTCCTTCGTCCGCACGGCTGATGACGTTAAAAAAGTCCGCCATGCAATGGAACATTTCTCAAAAGGAAAACGCCTGCCCCTACTGATCGCAAAGCTGGAGAAACCGGCCGCAATCGATAATCTGGAGGCGATCCTCGACAATGTGGACGGTGTCATGGTTGCGCGCGGTGATTTGGGGGTGGAACTCCCGCCGGAACGCGTACCTGCGCTGCAAAAACACATCATTCGACGTGCGAATGCGCGTGCAAAACTGGTCATCACTGCCACACAAATGCTGGAATCGATGATCACGAACCCGCTCCCCACGCGCGCAGAGGCGTCGGACATTGCCAATGCCATTTTTGATGGGACTGATGCGGTCATGTTGTCCGCAGAAACTGCCTCGGGGAAATACCCCGTCGAATCGGTCCGCATGATGGATCGTATCATCCGCGAAGCTGAAGTGCACTTTATGGAATGGGGGGTCGAGCAGGTGGTTCAGGGTTTTGAGCAAAGCGACGCCGCCTCCATGGCCCGGGCCGCACAGGCTTTGGCAAGCGACAAAAACGTGACCGCTGTGACCTGCTTTACAACCCAGGGGCAGACCGCCTGGTTGATGTCCAAGATCCGTCCGCGCGTGCCCATCATGGCCTTCACACCTGATGAACGGACATACTACAGAATGTCATTCATGTGGGGCATCCGTCCGCAACAAGTGGCGTTCTCAAATACGCTCGAGGAAATGCTCGATCATGTCGACCGCGCCCTGATGAAAACCGACGTTGTCAGCCTGGGAGAACAGGTCGTTTTGGTTTGCGGCTTTCCGGTGGGCGCAATCCGCCCTCCAAACATGGCGCTATTGCATACTGTTGGGGAACGCTAGATATCCAATTTATTTTAACCAAAGATATTGATAGGGTTTGAGCTTCAAGTTCACCCACCCGTCTTCAGAAACGTATTCCTTCTGAGTTAAAAGATCGATCCTAACCCTGGTCGATCTTTTTGGTTCATACGATAGCTCCTGGATATTGTCGCTCAGGTTATGGAAAATCAGAATGGTCTCTTCCTGAAAAGTCCTTCGGTAGGCGGCAACTGCATCGTTATAACAATCTATCCACTCAAATTCTCCCCATCCAAAGGCTTTATGTTCCTTCCGTACAGAGATCATGTGGCGGATGGCATTCCACATCGAAAACGTGTCACTGCGTTGGATCTCCACATTGACAACCTGCGGACCATAAACATCGTCGTCAATGACCGGGGAATATAAGTTTTGAATGGGCGGATCGGAAAACCCGCCGTTTGCATCATCGTCCCATTGCATTGGCGTGCGGACACCGTTCCTGTCCGGCAGCCAGATATTATCTCCCATCCCGATCTCATCGCCATAATACATGGTCGGTGAGCCGGGAAGCGTGAAC
Organism: Anaerolineales bacterium; assembly: GCA_035465095.1. Taxonomy (GTDB): domain Bacteria; phylum Chloroflexota; class Anaerolineae; order Anaerolineales; family Villigracilaceae; genus Defluviilinea. Next base: position 2,177 of record DATHRQ010000517.1, read on the forward strand.
AATAGTGAATGGGCGATCTCTATTTTACGCCGGTCGTTATCGAGGAGAGGCGCAAGACGGCGGCGGATGCCGATGTTAAGCCTCATCCGTGGTTCTGGGGCAAACTGCTCCCACATCCACTGGCGTTCATCCTCCGTCACCATTTCGAGAGTCAGCTCATCGTGGTTGCGCAGAAATATGCCCCACTGGTTGGTCTCTCTCAAAAAGGGAGTCCGTCCCATGATCCATACCAGTTGGGTGCGGTCTGCCTGCTTGAGCGCCATAAAGATGCGCGGCATGATCGGGAAGTTGAATCCCATATGGAACTCGTCATCTCCGTCGCCAAAGTATGGAAGCAGGTCTTCAGGCCATTGATTGGCTTCAGCCAGCAGGACTCTGCCGGGGTAATTTTCATTAAGGAACTGCCGTATCTTTTTTAAATATTCGTGGGTTTCTGGCAAATTCTCGCAACTGGTATCTTCACGCTCGAACAGGTAGGGCACCGCATCGGCACGGAAACCGTCCACACCCAGATCGAGCCAAAAACTTAATATCTTAATAATCTCTTCCTGTACGTGTGGATTGTCGTAATTCAGATCAGGCTGGGATGAGTAAAAACGATGCCAGTAATATTGCTTTGAGTTTTCGTCCCATGCCCAATTCGATTCCTCAGTATCCGTGAATATGATGCGCGCATCACGATAGGTCAGGCTGGAACTGCTCCAGACGTAGTAATCCCTGAAAATTGATTTTGGGTTTGCCCGCGCTGCCCGGAACCAGGGATGCTGGTCGGATGTATGATTCAGGACCAGGTCCAGAATGACGCGGATACCTCGTTCATGCGCCGCGTCCAGCAATTCCTTGAAATCGTCCAGCGTCCCGTAGGATGGGTGGATGTCGTAATAATTCGAAATGTCGTAGCCGTCATCTTTCAGCGGCGAAGGATAAATGGGAAGCAACCATAAACAATTTACACCAAGTTCCTTCAGATAGTCCAGCTTTTGTGTGACACCCCGCAAATCACCATGTCCGTCGCCGTTGCTGTCGTAAAATGCACGTACATATACTTCATAGATGATGGCGTCTTTGTACCAGAGGGTTTGATGATCCATAATAAATTGCCTGTATCGATTCCTTTTTGTTTATTTATTTTCGGTATGATTCATGAGGAGGAGATCAATAAATACTGCAGCGCTCCAACCGAAGATCGGAGCGGCTGTTCGCGGCGGAATGCCGCTTTGGGAATTGTAGTATTCACGAATATCGGGTTGGCTGGCGATCAGATTCAGGGTTTTGTCTCGGAGTTCGTTCGCGAGCTCGTGCTCCCCGATATTTTTCAAAGCCTCCACAAAAAAATAATTGACGTTTGCCCAGGTGGGACCTCGCCACATTTTATCAGGATTAAAGGCGGGGTCGGTGTATGCAACCGTTGGCAATCCAAATTCCCCCCAAAACATGGAAGTATCTTTCAAGTGAGCCAGCAAGCGGGCTGTAATCTCCTGCGGAAGTTCTCCTGTCCATAATGGATAGAGGCTGAAGGGCGTTATAACCGGGATCCATGTGTCATTGTATTTTGCACGAAATAAGCCCGCTTCTTCATCCCACAGGTTTTCGATCATCCGGGCGAGGAGTTCTTTTGCCTTTTGCCTCCATGCTTCTGCATCCTTTGGTTTCCCGATCATCTCTGCAATTCCTGCCAGCGCATTCATTTGTTTGTGTAAATATGTGTTGATATCCGGGGATTTTACGGGCATCCCATGGTCCCAGAGCGGGCTGTCGTCCAAGCCAGACGAATAAGGATGCTGATACAGCACGAGTCCGTCCTTGTCATCAGCATTATGGTCAAACCACCATGTGTGGCAACGTACCAATGGATCATAAATTTCCCGTAGAAAATCGACATTCGGATCTGTCTCGTGGATTTTCAAAGCCGACCATGCAAGGATGGGTGGTTTTGTTACCAGACCATGGATGGGGTGATCGATCTCGGTAACGATGCCATCATCAAATACAACATCTGGCAACATCCCGTCGGGTAGTTGATGCGCCAACATTACACGAATCTGATTTCGCGCGAGTTCTGCATCAATATGCCGAAAGGCAATTGCGTGGAGAGCGCTGTCCCACAGCCAGACGCCCACATAGAACGCCTTGGTAGGCATCATAGCTTCGTATTTCACATAGCCTGACGGGGATATCAGGTTATTTGCCATCACCCACCATGCATAGGCATATTTTTGCCGGTATATCTCACCCACGCTGGGAGCCGAATGAAACCACTCGCGCCAGCGGTTTTCTGCATTTTCCCGAACACCTTCAAACAATAATTTTTCAGGACGAGAGTCTAGTTCATCTGCGATTTGAAGGGTGATGAAGCAATCTTTTTGCGCTTGAACAACAAACTCCACAATGGACGCGTTATTCTTATCGTCGCTGCGGAGTTTGTTGCCTATTACATCGCCATTATGTACTCTATAAGCCACGCCTCGAACATAGTTTATCTCGCCGCCAAAATTGGTTCGGCGCCAATGTGTTGGGCGGACGCGAAAGCGTATGCCGACCGTTGTGCGCTCAGGAATCCCGATTGCAATTGTGTTCTCGTTTTGAAAGACCAATTCCAGAACACCGAGTCTGGTGTGGAATCGGAGCACTTCAGGAGATGTGGATACCTTGAAATCCAACAGTTCTCCTTTTTCGTCGATAAATACGAGATCGCTGATGAATGGCGGGCGATTCAGATAGGTTTCGATACCCGGATCGATACGGGTCAATCGTTCCGCAAGTTTGATGTGCAAACTGGAACGCCCGCCATTCTGAAAAACCAACAAACGCGACCCACGGTCGCTGAAGGGAACACGTGGGATATCTATTTGATCTTTGAGCAGTGACAGCAGCGATGGAGTCAACAATCAGCCTTTAACAGCACCTGCAAGCATGCCGCGCACGAAGTAACGTTGGAGCGAGAAGAATACGATCATGGGGAGCAACATAGACAGGAATGCAGCAGCGGTCAACACCTGCCAGCCGGAACCAAGCGACGTAACCATGTTGCCGATCTGATACGTCATAACAGGGGTCGTGCCGCCCAGGAAGACCAAAGCCACCAACAGATCGTTCCACACCCATAGGAACTGGAAGATTCCCAAAGAAGCGATGGCCGGCATTGCCAACGGGATGACCAATTGGCGGAATGCGGTCCAGTGAGAGGCACCATCGAGGTAGGCTGATTCGAACAGGTCACGCGGCAGCGTACCCAGGAAGTTGCGCATCAGGTAGATGGCATACGGCATTCCAAAACCTGTGTGGAACAGCCAAACGCCAAAAAATGTCCCGTTCAAGCCCAGTTGGGCGTATAAGCGCGAGATTGGCACAAGAGTCATTTGCAGGGGAACAACCTGAAGCCCGACCAGAATCGCAAACAAAAGGAAGCGTCCCTTAAAGTCCAGCCAGGCGAAAGCATAGCCGGCAAACGCAGCAAACAGGATGGGCAGGAAGGTAGCCGGTATGGTAACCAGCAGGCTGTTGATGAAAGCACGCCCCATACCCCGGGGATTGAGGAGATCGCTGAGGTTGCAGTTAAGATCCGGCGGCTGGGTTCCAGCGGCACAGTCGACAACATATGTGTTCCCTCCGCGATAACCTACCAGGGCATCGACATAGTTATTTAGTGTGAATTGCGATGCAGACTCGGTTCCTGAAAGGTTTCTAAGATAGACGGCAATATCGGCCGCTTCCTGTGCGTTGGGAAGTGGTGTATCTCCCATGTGGGGTCGACCGTCGATATCCTGACGGAGCGCCGCAAGCAGTTGGAGCGAACGCGGATACTGGCCGACCAGATCCGGGTCTGATAGGTCAGCTGCGGGAAGGGCTTTCCCGTCGGCACCATGACAGGAGGCGCAATACTGTGTATACGCCTCCGAGCCGCTTGGTGGAGAAAACACGGTCCACCAGCCGGTGTTACTCACCGCCCGGGGAGGGCGCAGGGATGTAACCAGCAGTCCAAGGGTGGGAATCACCCAGATGAGTATGGTGAAAATAATGATGAAATGTGTCGGAACCTTATTGAGAAATTTGTTGATTTTGTCCCTGTTCATCGGGCTGCCTCCTGCGCCAGGAAGCGCTTGACGTTGAAATAGATAAAGGGAATGATCGCCAGAACGAGAATTACCGCCACAGCGGTACCGCGACCGACATGGAAGTTCTTATACATTTCGGTGTACATGCGGTTGGCGATCACATCAGTTTCAAAGTTGCCGCCGGTCATCACGTAAACCAGATCGAACAACTTCAGCACATTGATCACCATTGTAGT
>DATHRQ010000518.1:0-4960 GCA_035465095.1 Anaerolineales bacterium
GCCGACGAAACCGGCGTAAGAGTCGTCACGGATCTGCATCTTGAATCATTGACGGACGGTCCGCCTGCCGCGACGTATGTTGATATGATGAAGCATAATGTGATGTTGATCGTCGAGGCGGTGAAATAACATCGTCATTGCGAGACCCGCAAGGCGGGTCGAAGCAATCTCCAACACGATGAGGGAGATTGCTTCGTTGGACTGACGTCCTCCTCGCAATGACAGAGGAAGCACATGTACACACACAACCACCACGAAACCGACCAACCCATCCTGGACGTGAGCCTCCTCACCGTCCGATATAACGGCCGCGCGGCGCTGGAAAACGTCACCTTTCATTTGCACGAGGGCGAGCGCATTGCGGTCGTCGGGCCGAACGGCGCCGGAAAAAGCACACTGATAAAGGTTGTGGCCGGCGTGCTGCCCCCTACCTCGGGCGAGGTACGGATCTTCGGCTCGCGCCCGCGCGGACACGTCTGCATCGGGTACATCCCGCAGCGCTCGCAGGTGGACTGGAACTTCCCCGTCTCTGTGGCAGACGTGGTCATGATGGGACGTTCCGCGAAACTGGGACCGTTGAACTTTCCGCACAAAAGGGATTGGGAGTTCGTGAACCACGCGCTTGAAACGGTCGAACTGACCGAACTTGCCTCCCGTCAGATCGGACAACTCTCCGGCGGGCAGCAGCAGCGCATGTTCATCGCGCGCGCCCTCGCCCAGGAATCAGAATTGATGTTGATGGACGAACCGCTGACCGGCCTCGATACGCCCTCACAGGAAGGCATCCTCGACCTGCTCGACAGGCTGCGAAAAGAGAATGTCACCGTGATGGTCGCCACGCACGATCTCGACCAGGCCGCATCCCACTTCGATCGCATCATGCTGCTCAATCGTCAGATCGTTTCCTTTGGAAAATCAGAGACCGTCATGCACACGGACAACTTGTTAAAAGCCTACGGCGGACGGTTGCGCTCCACGGATGATGGGAACATCGTCACGGTGGATGATTGCTGCGACGACGATGAACATGACCACACTCATTGACCTTATAACCTCCCCTCTCGCCTACGAATTCATGCAGCGCGGTATGATCGCCGCCGTCCTGGTCGGCATTGTCTGTGCAGTGGTTGGCTCCTATGTCGTTCTGCGCGGCATGGCCTTCTTCGGCGACGCGCTCGCCCACACCATCCTGCCGGGCATCGCGCTGGGCTATCTCATCACGGGCGGCGCGCGCGACGGTCTATTCTGGTGGGCATTGGGCACAGCGGTCGTTGCGGCGTTGGGCATCGGCGCGATCAGCAAGAACGCCGAAATAAAAGAGGACACCTCCATCGGCATCATCTTCGCGGGGATGTTCGCGCTCGGCATCGCGTTGATCTCGACCGTGAAAAGCTACGCCGTGGACCTGACCCACTTCCTGTTCGGGAATGTACTCAGCGTTTCATCCCAAAGCCTGTGGCTGATCCTGATCTTCAGCGGACTCGTGCTCCTGACCGTTTTCGCCTTCTACAAGGAATTCATGACCCTGTCCTTTGACCCGATCCTGGCCGCCACACTGAGACTCCCCGTCGGCGCGCTCAACAACCTCCTGCTAACCCTGATCGCCGTGACCGTGGCTGTCTCGCTGCAAACGGTCGGTGTGGCCTTGATGGTCGCGATGCTGGTCACTCCCGCCGCGACGGCCTACCTGCTCACGCACCGACTCTCGACGATGATGCTGCTCGCCGCGCTCTTCGCTTCGCTTTCGGGCGTGATCGGCTTGTACCTCTCGTTCTACCTGAGCATCGCCTCCGGCGCGGCGATCGTGCTGACAGCAACTGCCTTCTTCATTCTAGCGTTTGGGTGGAAGAAGATACGGCAAAAGTAAACAATTGAAATTGCGTATAATAAGGAAAGATTCAGATAACGGTAATTTATCGTGAACAAAAGATATTTAATTTAATTTTTGGCCGTATAACAACCCCATTTCGGACATTATACGGCGGCCGTCTATAATCTGTTATGCCGCCGCCGTATAATCCCTAGTTGGGCAGCAAGAGTGAGCGAGGTGATGGTTATGATTAGGTATGAACGTACCAGGTTTTTTTGAAGTGGATTTTCTTAGGCTGGATTGCATGTTTACAATTAGAAACTGTCGTTATTAAGAGGAGTGTATGCCAAATGAACGATAATGTTATTGTGATAGGTGATATGTCGATTAAGTCAGGTGAGTTTGAAAACTTCAAAGCGCTGGTAAATGAAATGGTCGAAACCACTAAAGCTAACGAACCCAATACTATGATCTACGAGTTTTATATCAACGAAGATAATAAACATTGCCAAACCTACGAGCGATATGTGGACTCGGCTGCGCTGCTGACGCATATTGGAAATTTCGGAGAGAAGTATGCCGAGCGACTGTGGGCAATTGCGGAGTCAAAAGGGTTCAGCGTTTACGGCAATCTCAGCGATGAATTATTTGAGATAACAAGTAGAGCCGGCGCGGTCTTCCTGACGCCCTTTGGAGGCTTCGTGCGCTAAAGCCTAAAACACAAGTAATCCCAAAGAGATTAAAAAGGTAGCGAGAAATTTATGGTTTCGCTAACCCTGCTATCTCATAAATTGCAATATCCAGTTTACACAGGCAGGCGAGAAAATGTTTAGGATGGTGTTTCAACCTCAATTTGCGAATTACCCCAAAATGCCGCCCAACAAGGCTTGCAGCGGACAGGCGAGATCAAGGCTTGTTGAAGTTGTTCCGTTTGACCAGCCGGTCCGCCCGGCCCGCCTGCCGCTGAAGCTGGCGTTGGCACGCCACTCGCAATAGAAGTTGAAAAACAACTGGGATAGATTATTCATGTATGCTAAGCTGTAATTCGCATGGCTTGTTTGTAAACCAAGGGAACAATGCTAACAGATATTGTCTTTCGATCGATAAGAGAAACAGACGCTTCAAGTATTCAGAATGTGGCTTTGGAAGCATGGCGATACACTTATCACACTATATTTGACCAACAGTTCATTAAAAACTTTGTAAACAGAAACTATGCTCCAGAAGCCATCCTTGCTTTGCTTCCGCGTATTCAGGAAGGCTCTATGTTTTTCTACATCGCTGAGTACGAGTCAAAGCTGATCGGGTTCTGCAATATTGGCATTCATAACCAAAATGCAGAGCTTTTCAGGATTTATCTTCTCCCTCCTTTCATTGGGCAAGGAATTGGTCACCGATTGTTAGAACTGGGCGAAACATTCGTGATGGATCATGGCATTAACGTGTATTCTTGTTTCGTCCACAAAGATAATGAAATTGGAAAGCAGTTTTATCTTCATTGCGGCTTTAAACACATTCCTGAGAAAGATAGAGATGACGAATGGTTTTTGGAAAAAAGATTACCTGCGCGATAAGATGGAACCTTGTTTTCCAAAAGCGTGCCAACAATGCGTGCACGAATACCTATCGATGATAGCCTTACGGCGTTGGAAACTTACTCCAAGGAAATGACCAAGGGAAAATATCTGATTCTGTTTCAGTGAGTTCACATGAAAATCAGAAAGGATGAAAGTATGCAAAATGATTTACTCACATTTCACAAGCAGGTCAATCTAACCCGCTTTCATAACCAAACAACGGGGCATTATGAGAGTTTCTTTTTGCGAGCAAATCATCCAACTCGTCCTTTAGCTTTTTGGATCCGTTATACCCTCTTTAGCCCGAAAGACCACCCTGAAAATAATATTGGTGAACTTTGGGCGACCTTCTTCAATGGTGAATCAAATCAGCACATTGTAGCCAAGCAAGAATACCCTCTAGCCGATTGTCTCTTTGACACGACCGATTTCAATATCCAAATCGGTAGCGCAAAACTCTCATCAGGTTTTGTGCTAGGAGCTATTGAGAGCAAGGGGAACAAGCTGGCATGGGAAATGACATTTGACGGAGATTTCTTGCCCCTTCTTCTACTGCCATTGAAGTTATACCAAGGCAAGTTTCCAGCAGCAAAGAGCTTAGTAAGCCTTCCACTGGCACACTTCAATGGGGCTTTATCGGTTAATGATGAAAAGATAAATATCACGGATTGGGTTGGCAGTCAAAATCACAATTGGGGTTTAAGGCACACAGATTTATACGCATGGGGTCAGGTTGCTGGCTTCGACTCACATCCCAATAGTTTCTTGGAGATAGCAACCGCAAAATTGAAATTGGGACCGTTTTGGACACCCCCGATAACGCTTCTTGTTCTTCGTCATAATCAGAAAGAGTATGCCCTTAATGAACTTGTGCAAGGTATCCGGGCTCGTGGTAAGTTTGGATATTTCACTTGGGAATTCAAATCAAAGACTAAGGATGTTGAGATCGAAGGGGAAATATCCGCCCCAAACAGTGCCTTCATTGGTCTAATTTACTATAATCCGCCCGGTGGAAATAAACATTGTCTCAACAGCAAAATCGCTCAATGCAAGTTGCATTTGAAGGATAAAACAACTGGCCAGGTTGAGACATTGGAAACAAAACATCGTGCAGCATTTGAGATTTTAACCAATGACCTAAGTCATGGTATTACCATATCAGCATAGGCCCAACAGAACATGTTAGGTTTCTGGCTACAACCGCCCATCCAGCCACTCGATCATCATCTTGAACACTTCTTCCTGTTCGGGTTCGTCCTGAATTTCGTGGTGCAAGCCGTCCCATAAGTTCAAAACTCCAAAACCTTATCATCGAAAGGCTTGACCTTATAGTAACTGGAAGGTGTATACTGATTCCAACCTCGAGGTAAAAATGAAGATTCAAGAACTGGCGAAAGAGACGGGTGTCTCTGCCAAAACCATCCGATACTACGAAGAGAGCGGGATACTGCCTCCTCCCGCCCGCATGGAAAACAACTATCGAATATACGGTGAAAAGGATATCGACCGTCTACGTCTCGTCGCAGGCGCGCGGCGGCTCGACCTCTCCCTGGAGGAGATCAAGGAACTGCTC
>DATHRQ010000519.1:0-5959 GCA_035465095.1 Anaerolineales bacterium
CGAGGCGCTGGATCGCCTCGTGAGAGTAGAGTCTATACCCCGCGTCAGTTCGATCGGTTGGCGCAAGCAATCCCTCCTCTTCATAAAACCGAAGTGTGGAGGTGCGTACGCCAGCTTTCTTGGCGAGTTGACCAATGGTAAGTTGTTCTCTTTTCTTCATCGATACTGGGCAATACTATACCTTCAAGCAGGGTGGAAGGTCAATGGAGGTTTTGGCTTGAAAATCGATTATGGCCGATTCACCTTATATCTGTTTCATGTCATATACAATTCAACGAAGATATGGTTAAATGTTCCCACCAATTCAAAGGAGAAAGCAATGCCAACTGTACGAAATGATGTTTTCAAGATCGGCGATAATTTCGTCACATTGATCGGCGACGATGTGAAAGTAGGAGATACAGCCCCCGAATTCACATCTGTTGTAACAGGCTGGGGAACGGTGAATCCGCTTCAGGAGTCAAAGGGGAAAGTGATTATCCTTTTGGCTGTGCCTTCGATCGATACGAAAACTTGTGATACGGAAACCCGCCGTTTCAATCAGGAAGCCGCAAACCTCAGCGAAGATATTGTGATCTATACCGTCAGCACCGATTTCCCGTTTGCTCAAAAGCGTTGGTGCGCCGCGGCGGGTGTGGAGCGTGTCAAACTCGTCTCTGATGTGATCGATGCCGAGTTCGGCGAGAAATATGGCGTTCTCATTAAAGAGCGCCGCTACTTTCGCCGCGCAGTCTTCATTGTCGGGCGCGATGGCAGGTTGACCTACGTCAATTATCTGCCCGAACTTGGACAGGAACCCGATTACGACGAAGTGATCACAGAAGCAAGGAAAGCCCTCGGATAACAGAAAAAGCCCCTGAATTCCGGGGGCTTTTTGATAATCGGGGGACAAGATCAGAATAAGCCTTGACAAAACAGAATACATGTTCTAAAATACCCTCGCAATAAGTAACCGAACGGTTACGCAAAGGAGATCATGAGACGAGACGTATTCCAGGCAATTGCAGACCCGAACCGCCGGGCGATTTTGTCCCTTTTGGCAGGCCAACGAATGACGCTGAACGGTGTTGCAGAGAACTTCTCTATCAGCCGCCCTGCCATATCGAAACACATCAAAATATTGAAAGAATGCGGATTGGTGACCGTCACCCCGCAGGGACGCGAGCGGTATGTGGAAGCACGCTTCGACAAATTGGACGAGGTGACCGAGTGGATCGAAGAGTATCGTCAGATCTGGGATGCGAAATTCAATCGCCTTGATGATCTGTTGGAAAAAATGAAAAAGGAGAGATAACATGCCCTCGAAAAATAAAACCACAGTGACCGCCGAACCCGGGGTACAGGAGTTGTTCATAACACGCGAGTTCGATGCGCCGCGCGAACTGGTATACAAGGCGCATACTGACCCGAAACTGTATGTGCAGTGGCTGGGACCGCATGGCTACGAAATGATCCTTGAGGAGTTCGATCCTGTCAGCGGCGGGAAGTATCGTTATATCCACAAGGATAACGACGGCAATGAGTACGGTTTTCACGGCACATTCCATGAGATGTCACTTGAGCGCATGGTCCAGACCTTTGAGTTCGAGGGATATCCGGGGCATGTTTCCCTGGACAGCATGACCCTGGAAGAGTTACCCGGAAATCGGGCGAAGATCACGATTCACTCCGTCTTTCAATCTGTCTCAGACCGGGACGGCATGATCCAAAACGGAATGGAAAAAGGCGTCAGCGAAGGCTATGATCGCCTCGATGATCTCCTGGGAGCGATGTGAATATGGCAAAGACAAATTATCAAACCATCGATGAATATATCGCCGCCTGCCCCGAGGGAACACAGGAACGATTACAAAAGATCCGTGAGGCGGTGAAGAAGCTGGCGCCCGCTGCAAAGGAAAAGATCAGTTATCAGATTGCGGCATTCGAGTTGAACGGCAGGAACCTGATCCATTTTGCGGGGTGGAAAAAGCATGTTTCGTTGTATCCCATCCCGGCGGGGGATGAAACGTTCGAGGATGCAGTGTCCAGATATGCCGATGGCAAAGGTACGGTCAAATTCCCGCTCGATGAACCAATGCCCATGAGATTGGTGAAAAAGATCATCAAGCTGCATCTTGCCCAGAATTTGAAAATGACGAAACCCAAAAAATAGAGGAAAAAATGAAAAAGATCACCCCATTCCTTTGGTTCGATACACAGGCCGAAGAAGCGATGAAATTCTACGTCTCGCTTTTCAAGAATTCAAAAGTAAATAACATCTCACGCGGACCAGACGGTAAAGCGTTCACCGTTTCCTTCGAGTTGGATGGGCAGGAGTTCATGGGATTGAATGCCGGCCCGCATCACAAATTCAATGAGGCGGTTTCGATGTATGTCGATTGTGAAAACCAGGCTGAAGTGGATCATTTTTGGAACGCGCTGACTGCCGATGGAGGAGAAGAGTCCATGTGTGGCTGGCTCAAGGACAAGTATGGTTTGTCCTGGCAGATCATCCCGAAACAATTGGGCGAGTTGATGGGCGACCCGGATCCGGTCAAGTCAAAACGGGTTGTCAATGCCATGCGCAAGATGCATAAGATCATCGTGGCCGATCTGCAGAAGGCGTACGACGTGTAATAGTAGAAGCGAATTTGCTCCTATTTATCTTTGCGTATCTTCTCGCGTTCCTGATCCCATAGCTTTACAAATCGTTCAAAGACATCAGCAATGATCTCCAGTTCGCTCTCTGAGTAGCTGGAGATCAATTTGTTTTGAGCCTCTCTTGCCGATTCAAACCAGGATGCAACTTTTTCAGATGCTGAGGCTTTGGGAGCGATCAGAGTCCCGCGGCGATCATCGGGGTTGGGTCGACGTTCAATGAAACCTGCATTTTCAAGCCGATCGAGCATGGCAGTCGTCGCGCCGGAGGTGAGACCCGTATGTTTGGCAAGGTCAGTCGGCGTGGCGGTGCCTTTTTGAAATAAAAGCCTGAGACATTCCATGTCGGTTGTGTTGAGTCCCGCCCATTCATCCACGGCGTTTCGGAATAACGTCAAATTGACGCCGTAATCTCTGACTGCCATCAGCGCTCGTTTTATTAATTCGGTCTTTGTGTTATATGTCATATCGATCCTCTTGACATTATCTTTATTTTCAAGTATCTTTATTATATAACTAAATTTGATTAGACGCAAGGTATTAAAACACCCCAGGCCTAGACAAGGAGATTTTATGAGCCCCAAGAAGAAAACAAAAAAGACTGCCGGGAAGTCCACGGGCCTTTCGGCAGAAGAAAAAGCCGCGATGCGGGAGACCCTCAAAGAGAGGAAGATGGCTGCCAACAAGGAAGAGATGGAAAAAGCCCTGCATGAGAAGATAGCCGAGATGGAGGAACCCGATCGCTCCATGGCAAAGCGTCTCCATGAGATCGTCACAGCCGCAGCGCCGGACCTCACGCCGAAAACCTGGTACGGCATGCCCGCCTATGCCAACGCGGACGGCAAGGTCGTCTGCTTCTTTCAAAGCGCGCAGAAATTTGGTGCAAGATATGCGACGTTCGGTTTCAACGACACAGCCAACCTCGATAAAGGCTCCATGTGGCCGACATCCTTCGCGTTGAAGAAGTTGACCGCCACCACAGAGAAGGAGATCGCTGCACTCGTGAAAAAAGCGGTGAAATGAAAATCCACCTCGTTGACGGAACGTACGAACTTTTCCGCAGCCACTTTGGCGCGCCGCCGAAAAAATCCGCCAGCGGACAGGAAGTCGGCGCCACGCTCGGACTCATCCGCAGCATGATGCTGCTGCTCTCCGACCCTGAAGTGACGCATGTAGCGGTCGCTTTCGACCATGTGATCGAATCGTTTCGCAACAAGCTTTATTCTGGCTATAAAACCGGCGAAGGCGTGGACCCGGACCTGCTGGCTCAATTCCCGTTGGCTGAAGAGGCCGTATCCGCGTTGGGGCTGGTGGTCTGGCCGATGGTCAAGTTTGAAGCGGACGATGCGATTGCAACAGCAGCAGCGAAATTCAAAAAATCCAAATCGGTCGAGCAGGTCGTGATTTGTTCTGTCGATAAGGACTTGATGCAAATGGTGGATGGCGATCGCGTCATTAGTTGGGACCGCCGACGCGAGATCGTCCTTGATGAACAAGGGGTGATCGAAAAATTCGGCGTCCCCCCTGAATCGATTCCCGATTATCTGGCGCTGGTCGGCGATGCGGCGGACGGCTTCCCTGGGATAAAAGGGTGGGGTGCAAAATCTGTTGCAATGGTGCTGGCGAAATTCAAGCACATCGAGTCCATCCCCAAAGACCCGAAGAAACTCCCAATTACCTTAGGGCGTGCCACCACTCTTATCAATAACCTTCAGGAAAGTTATGACGATGCCTTGCTGTTCAGGGAACTATCCACGCTTCGAGAGGACGTTCCGCTGAAAGAGAAACTAAGCGATCTGAAATGGCAGGGAGCCTATCCGCGCTTGAAAAAGTTATGTAAAGAATTGGGTGATGAAAGGATTCCAGAACGGGTTACCAAGTGGAGGTAAAATCAATTCCACCATGGTTTTGGAAAATAAACCCATACTTCCCAAAAATGCTGCCGAGTTTCAAACACAACAGGATGATGTTTTCGGACGCATAGCGGGTCGTTACGATTTACTATGTGATTTGTTCAGTCTTGGCATCCACCGTTTATGGAAACGCAGAGTTGCAAAAATCATTGCAGGGGAGCCCTGGTCCCAGCTTTTGGATAGTGCGACAGGTACGGGGGATATTATTCTTCGTATGTTTGATTACAACGCAGACGGATCAGATCACAAAATAGTTGCATCAGATATAAGCCCACAAATGCTGAATATTGCCCGTAAACGGCTGATTCACAAATCATCTCAAGTTGAGTTTTACATACTGGATGCGCACAAAATGCCTGAAATAAACGATTCAAGTATAGACTTGTATTCGATTTCGCTTGGACTTAAAATATGTCAACGTGAGCAGGTATTACGGGAGGCAATCAGAGTCTTGCGTCCGGGTGGGAGACTTGTGATTCTTGAAGCATCGAATATCCCATGGAACTGGCTCCACAATTTGTATTTATCGTATATGCGGTTTTGTATGCCGATTATTGGTTGGATTGCCACCCGCGGGGACACTTCCGCCTACAGGTATCTTTTGAAAGGTATTGAAAATTTCCCGTCTGCAGAAGATTTGGCAAAGGAAATCTCATCGGTGGGATTTGATGATGTTTCTTTTGAACGATTATCGCTTGGTATCGTTGCCATTCATGTCGCCCGTAAGCCTGATTTAATAAATTAGCATTCAATGTTTTGAAGCCTGCACAGAAACAAGGAGAAAACTTTATGGGTATCGAGTCGAAATATATCTGGATGGACGGCAAACTGGTGGAGTTCGACAAAGCCACAGTCCACATCCTGACGCCTGCCATGCATTACGGCGCGGCATTGTTCGAGGGGATTCGCGCGTACAACACCCCAAAGGGACCCGCCATCTTCCGCCTGACCGAACACATCGAGCGCCTGTTCACCTCCGCGCGGATATTCGGAATCGTGGAGTTTCCCTTCAACGTCGACGATCTTGTTAAAGCCGCGAAAGATGTTGTGCGTGAGAACGGATTCACAGATTGTTACATCCGCCCGCTGATGTATCTCAGAGATGGGATGTGGAGCCTGAATGTGACGGTGAGCAACGTCTCTGTGATGATCGCCGCGTGGGAATGGAGCAATTATCTTGGCGAGGAGGCGCTGGCAAACGGTATTCGCGCTAACATCTCGTCGTTTACACGGCATCATCCCAATGTTTCGATGACCAAATCGAAGGTGGCGGGTAATTACGTCAACAGTATTCTGGCGAAGACCGAGTCGGAACGGCTTGGGTTTCAGGAAGCCATCATGCTCGACCCGCAGGGATATGTGGCCGAATGTACCGGCGAAAACCTATTCCTCGTTAAAAAGGGACGCAT
>DATHRQ010000520.1:0-10464 GCA_035465095.1 Anaerolineales bacterium
GACGAAGGCCGTTTCTTTGCCTGGGGAGATACGGTCCGCTCGTTCGATACGCGCTTCGGACGGATGGGCATGCTGATCTGTGAAGATTTCTGGCACGTCTCTCCGCCTTATCTGCTTTGGCTGGACGGCGCCGACATCATGTTGTTCTCCTCCGCATCGCCTGGCCGCGGACTGACCGACCGCGAGAAACTCGAATCTGCTCGCTGGGTGGAGCGTGTGAACAAGGCATACGCCAGTATGTTTACGTCCTTCGTCGCACACGCGAACCGTGTCGGATTTGAAGACGGCCTGAATTTTTGGGGCGGGGCGACGGTCAACGACCCGAATGGAGAACTGCTTGCAAAAGGTCCGTACTTTGAAGAAGCGCTGACTTTCGCTGAGTTGGATCTGAACCAACTGCGTCGTACGCGTGCCAGGCTGCCGTTATTACGTGATGAACGCACGTCCCTTGTGCAAAACGAATTGAACAGGATATTGTCTCGTGGTTGATCTTACGATAAACACCGATGTTGCCCGCCAGATTTTGACCGGTTTTATTAATTCAGAGACCGAGCGCGTGGGCTTTTCCCGCGTGGTGGTTGGCCTTTCGGGCGGAATTGATTCCGCGCTGTCGTGTGCGCTGGCTGTCGAGGCGCTCGGCCCGGAGAATGTGCTGGCCGTTCGCATGCCGTACCGTTCGTCGAGCAGCGATTCGCTTGAACACGCGGATTTGATGATCGACCAGTTCAAGGTCCAGAGCGAAACGATCGAGATCACAGATATGGTCGAACCGCTGTTCATACGTGACCCGGAGATCACAAAAGTCCGTATGGGGAATATTATGGCGCGCACGCGCATGATCGTTTTGTATGACCAATCCGAAGTGTTCAAAGGGTTGGTGCTTGGCACGAGCAACAAGACTGAGATTTTGCTGGGCTACAGCACAATGTGGGGCGATATGGCCTCGGCGATCAACCCGATTGGCGATCTGTATAAGACGCAGGTGCGTCACTTATCGCGGGCTCTAAATATCCCTGCTCCGATCGTTGACAAGGCTCCCTCGGCGGATTTGTGGGATGGACAGACGGACGAAGGCGAACTTGGATTTACCTACGAGCAGGTTGACCGTTTGCTGTACCTGCTCGTGGATCAGCGGTTTAGCCCGCAGGAGTGCATCGCAGAGGGGTTTGACGAGGAGTTTGTCCATGCGGTGATCGCAAGAATTAGGCGGAATCAATTCAAGCGGATGATGCCCCCAATTGCAAAGTTGAGCAACCGCACTGTTGGATATGACTTCCTGTATTTGAGAGACTGGGGCAGTTGAAAACTGTCGGCGGCGAAGGGATTTTTTAGGCGGGATCAGTTTTTTGAAGAAGGAAACGAAAACATCCGCCTGCCGGACGACTTCCTTACGAGTCCCATACGAATTGCGAATCCCGGTTGACTCAGGGGACGAAAAGTAATATACTGTCTGCATGCGAACAGAAGCTTACATAACTCTGGTTCGGTGACCCAAGGCACGCGCCTGATTGCGTGCCTTTTTGTTTATCTTAATTCAAAAGGAGCTTCCCATGGATTATGGACTGATCGGCAAGGTGGAAAAGGCAAAACGATATGCAGAACAGCGAGACCGCTTCCGCTTCACCAGCTTTGAACTGAACTTTCACGGCGATAACAACGACCACAAAATCAGTTTTCAAGATGACAAATTCCAATGCGATTGTGAATTCTTCCTTACGCATGAAAGATGTGCTCACAGCATGGCTTTGGATGAGATTCTTAAGGATATGATGCCGTAACGATTCCTTCCTAACTGAAATTTGATACTTTGACAACCGCCCTTCATTTTCCCGAAGGGCGGTCGCGTTTAAGAATAAGTATGGGTAAGGAATGATGCGAAGTCTTTGTCTAAACTGCAAACCTGTTTTCCACTCATCGCAAATTAAAGGATTTCTGTTAAAATTCACTTATTATGAAAAAACTTTCCCGAAGGGATTTTCTCAAGCTCGGCGGTTACAGCCTCGGCTCCCTGGCATTCGCTCCCGCAGTGAGCGGCGAACTGGGCTTCGACGACAGTAACCTTGTGCGTGTAGCGACAGAATCTGTCAGCGTGCACAGCCAGCCGAACGACGAAAGCCGTATCGTGTCCACCTGGTATCGGGATGAATTGGTAAATGTGTACGGAGAGGTGGTTGCAGACGAGCCGTCATACAATCCTGTTTGGTATCGTGTTTGGGGCGGCTATATGCACCGTGCGCGCCTGCAGAAAGTCAAGATCCTTTACAATAACCTGATCTCACCTCTGGCGGAGGAGGAGCGGCGGCTTGTCGAAGTGACCGTCCCGTTTGCGCAGCCCTGGCGCGTCACTAAAGCCTATGGCTGGCAGCAATTGGGCTTCCGCCTTTACTACGGTTCGGTGCACTGGGTGGAAGCGATCGAAGAAGGCCCCAACGGCGATCCCTGGTACCGCATCTACGACGACCTGACCGGTTATCCCTATCATATTAATGCGATGCTTGTGAAGCAGATTCCGCTCGAAAGTTTGACGCCAATCAACCCGGAGGTGGAGGTTCAGCATAAGCGCATTGACGTTAATCTGGCAACACAGACGCTGACTGCCTATGAATATGATAAACAGTTGCTGTCGACCAAAATCTCATCGGGGATACCCAGCGGCTCACGCGAGGTGAACGGGATTTCGACCAAAACGCCCGAAGGTGAGTTCCGCATCATGGACAAGATGCCGGCCAAGCATATGGGCGACGGAAACCTCTTTGCGGATGCCGACGACTACGAACTGCCCGGCGTCCCCTGGACGTGTTTCTTTACAGGACAAGGTCATGCCTTCCATGGCACGTATTGGCATGAAAACTTTGGCGTACCCATGAGCCACGGCTGTGTCAACATGCGGACGGAGGATGCCAAATGGCTTTTCCGTTGGGCGCTGCCCGTCCATGAGATCGGTAAGACCTTTAACCGCGGATTTGGCACTCTCGTGCAGATCCATTACTAAATAATTATTCATGCCATCGATCCAATGGGCGGGAAAGCATCTTGCAGAGCCCGAACCTGCCTCGCTCAAGATAGACTCGGTCGTTCACCCAGACGGATTCGGCTACCCAAAAACCAAACCAACTGGACGATTGATCCTGGGGGATAACCTGCCCATAATGGCTGCGTTACTGCACGATTATGAGGGCCGCATAGACCTTATCTATGCAGATCCTCCCTTCTTCACGAATCGAAAATTCAATGCCCGCATAGGCCGTGGGGAGGACTCCCGTAAACCCGAAAAGTGGCAGCTGGCCGACGGCTACCATGATGCCTGGCACGATCTGGATGAATATCTTGATTTTTTGTATCAACGCCTCGCACTCATGTACCGTCTGCTTTCCCCGAATGGAACGCTCTACCTGCACCTTGATTGGCACGCTGATGCCTATGCACGTTTAATATTGGACGAATTATTTGGCGCAGAAAATATCCTGAACGAGATTATTTGGACGTATCACGGACCGTCCCCGATCCGCAGCGCCTTCAACCGCAAACACGATACGATTTTGTCTTACATGAAGGGGAAAGATTACACATTTAACGCGGATGCGGTGCGGGAGCCCTACAATCAGAATACGGTGAATACATTCAAATCGTCGCGGAAGGCTGGCTTTGGCAAAGTTCCTGATCTTGAGCGCGGCAAAGTCCCGGAGGATTGGTGGTATTTCCCGGTGGTTGCGCGTTTGCATAATGAACGGACCGGGTATCCTACACAAAAGCCCAATGCGCTGCTGGAACGGATCATCCTTGCGTCATCCAACCCTGGTGATCTTGTCGCAGATTTCTTTTGCGGTTCGGGAACGACTCCGTTTGTTGCTGTGAAACATGGGCGCAGGTTCCTTGCCAGCGATGAAAAACTGCGCGCGATGCAAACAACTCATGCCAGATTGATCGATGCGAAAAGTGTGTTCTCCGTGGAGCATGATGCGTCTGTAGACATTCCCTTTGCCAGCCTGCCCAAATCGATAAAAGTCGAGCGGTTGAAAGATTCGATATCGTTGAACACAACGCTCGATCTTGATTTTTGGGAGGTGGATCCTGATTGGGATGGGAAACTGTTTCGGAGCGCGGTACAAGCCAAACGTCCGGTGCGAATCGGCGAACTCCCCGGGGAATTAAAGATAAAAAAAATCGGACGCAAAATTTGCATCCGATGTGTGACGGCAAAGGGCAGGCAGTATCAATCAGACATCTAGGCGATATCCCACGCCGCGTATGGTTTTCAGAAATTTGGGATTATTGGGGTCAAGCTCTATGGCACGCCTTAACCAAGAGATATGGACGTCCAACGTGCGCGTATCACCTGTGTAATTTGTTTCCCATACTTTTTTAAATAATGATTCGCGTTCGACGACCTCGCCATGCTTGTCCATCAGTATGGAAAGCAGGGTGATCAGCCGCGGGGTGAGTTTGGTGCTTTTGCCAAGCGATGTGACCCGTTTGTGTTCGAGGTCCAGGTTTATGGGGCCGGCAGTGACTACGTGCTTTCCATCGCTGGGCATGAGCGACTTGATGCGGTTGATAAGTTTCTGTACGGTAAAGGGCAGCGTGAGGACAGAATCGACAAGGTCCTTGCCTACTTTTTTCTCCTCGGCAAGAATCAATATGATGGGGAGGTTGGAGTCTTTCTTTCTTATGGAACTGCAGATGCGCGTACCCGTGCTTCTAAGCGAGGCGGCATTAACGACAACCAACCCCGCGTCGGATGATTTCATTTTTGCAATCGCCTGTGCGCCGCTTTGAACGGGGACAATATCAAATCCCTTCTTCTGCAAATCGGTTGCAAAGGAAGGGATTTCTGCGTGTCGTCCTTCTATGATCAGGATGGGTGTTTTTTTCATTTGGGTAATAATATGTTTTGAATAATGACAGGTTTAACTTGACCGCTCGTATTTGTTGAAGGCATTATACCTTAAATCTTAAAGAAAACTATCTTGCAAAGGTATTGAATTTTTAAGGTGCGCTGATTTAACTACATAATTCGATTCTTATCAAGATGTCGAAAGTATGTATGTCGTTTCGATTGTGCTGTTGTGTTTTGACAGTGCGCTTGACGATGAAAGTTGTGTATGGTAACATCGGCATTCCTCGATGCGGGGTGGAGCAGTGGCAGCTCGTCGGGCTCATAACCCGAAGGTCGCAGGTTCGAGTCCTGCCCCCGCTACTAGTGTCAACCGAAGACCGCCAGGCTATGTCAAATTGGACTGCCCGGCGGTTTTTGATTCGAGCCGTTTTGCTGTTATTGTAATGCCTGCAATAAGCCTACCGTACAGTGGGTGCAAATTTACAATGCGGAGGCAGCCATGGCACGACCAGCGAACCGTGACCGGGCGGAACAAATCTACCTTACAATTGAGAGGCACCCAGGGAAGAAGGCGGGCCAGATCGCGCTCTCGCTCGGATTAAACCGCAGTGAAGTGACTCGCCCCTGCCTACGTTGCAAAATAAGGTTTATTGGTAAGCAAGGATGAGAAGGGAGGATTTGGCCGTTTCGGAAAAATGACTCGTAAAACGTTGATGCAGTGGCCACATCCTTCACGCGTGCATTGATTGCTCCCTTCACTGGGAGCTTGGATTGAAACCTTGTCGTTGCTATATTTTGGGGCATGTACCAGTGACTGCACCAGTGTATGCCCAAGCATGGGCTGCGCAGCCCTATTTTCTAGGTTGTTTTGAACCGGGCGGCAATCGGGTTGAATTTTTAGGCGATAGAGGTTATCTGATCTTCGACCCCGCATGGAAACCCGTCGTTGGGAATGTGGAAAACGCGATAGACTTGAAAAAAAGCAGTATCTGGCGAAGTCTTTTTATCGTTATGCCACGCTGGTGGTGCCCGGCCATAATTTGGAAGAAATTGGCAGATAACCTGAATTCTTTAAGTACAAAACAGACAAAAGAGATATTCTTGAGTTAAGAAATAGTCCTGATTTCGGTAAAAGAGCCTGAAAGGATAATCATCGAAGATTGCCAATGGCAAATCAAACCGTATAATTGCTAAGTGGAGGAACAATGAGAGAGGATAACAATCGACTGATTGGAAGGGTCAACCTGCTTTTTCCGGTCCCGCTGATTTTGGCCCTGATCCTGGGTGCTTGTACGCCTGCCGCTGCCACGCCGCAACCAACCGAAGCGGCCTCGAGAGACCCGATCAAGATCGGCCAATTGAGCGACCTGACCAGCACCTTCACGCCCCAGGGCGTGCAGGTGCGCGATGGGATGGCGCTTGCCGCCCAGGAGATCAACGATGCCGGCGGTGTCAACGGACGCATGATAGAGATCATCGTCCAGGACTCGGAAAATGATGGCGATATCGGCGTCGACCGCTACGAACGCCTCGTCGAAGAAGGCGTGGTCGCTGTCGGCGGCGTGATCTCCAGTGGTGTCGGTGCGCCGGTCGGTGCCCGCGCGGAGGAAATGCATGTGCCGCTCTTCCTGGTGAAATCCGGGACCGAGACCGCCCTGACTGCCAACAGCCGATATACCTTCCGTACCTGTCTGCCGTCAGCTCCGATGGCTGTGCAGCCGGTGCTGCAGTATGCCAAGGAACAGGGCTTCACCAAAGTCGGCGCCATCGTGGCAGACTATCCTTGGGGACATGCATTCCAGTCGGCTTTTGAAACCTCGTTTGGAGATTCTGGCATCGAATATATTGTTGAGGTTGCTCCGGTTCCACCAAGTACCGACTTCACTCCATTCGTGCGGGCCATGGCCGATTTTGAAGCCGAATTGATCATTGCAACCGGCCATCCGCCTGGAAACTCGGCAATTGTTACGCTGTCGGCTGATCTACATGACGTCGGCGTGACAGGCGCCTGGACACCGCCGGATCTTTCAGTTGGCGGTCTGCAGGAGCTTGCCATCGGGCGTTTCAGCGATTTCGCCTGTGCCGATTACCTTGGCGAAAGCTATGCCGAACTTGCCAGACGCTATCTGGCATTCTCTGACAACGAATTCATGTCGGATGATGCAGTTGCCGGGTATGCGATCGTGCAGATTGTTGCTGAGGCAGTCGGTGAGGTCGGAGATGATCCGACGGCTGTGGCTGAGTACGTTCACTCCCACACATTCAACATGCCGGGCTATGCTCACCCGTTGAGCTGGACCGAATGGGGCGAGCTTGCTGAATCGGCGCCGATCTTCTATAGGATCAGCGAGGGTCCCGCTCCGGAAGGATTGAACGAAGCCGGCGACTGGTGGCTGGAATTGCTGAGTCATTCCGCTCCGCTCGAGCCCTACGTACCGGGAGAGTAATTCAAAGTGGCACTATTGGAGCTGGATCTGGTCGAAAAACATTTTGGCGGCCTTGCCGCTCTTGACGGTGTGACCATGCAGGTCGACGATGGTGAGATTCTCGCCATCGTGGGCCCCAACGGCGCCGGCAAGAGCACTCTTCTTAAGTTGATTGTTGGTTTGGAACCTCCAACTCGCGGTTCGGTTCACTTCGGTGGAAGGGATATCACCGCCCTGGCCAGCCATCACGTACGCAAACTTGGCATCGCCATGGTACAGCAGACTCCCATGCCATTCCCCACCATGACAGTGCTTGAAAACGCAGCAGTCGGCGCCATGTTTGGCACGCCGGGTGGCGGGCTTGCAGAGAAGGAGGCGCTGGCAGCCGGAAACGAAATGCTCGAACTCGTTGGTCTGGCGGATCGTCGCCACGAACATGTGGGGAACCTGAATCTACACGAGCAGCGATTCCTGGAGCTTGCCCGCGCGATTGCCGGGCGGCCCCGGCTTCTCGTTCTCGACGAGGTGATGGCGGGGCTCAACGATGCTGAGTTGGAAGCCTCGATTGAGATCATCCGAACGATTCGCGATCGGTTCAATGTGACCATCATGTGGGTGGAACATGTCATGAAGGCGGTGATGAATCTTGCAGAGCGAACTGTGGTGCTCAACTTTGGGAACGTTCTGACTGAGGGTCTGCCTGAAAATGTGATGCGCGAACCAGCTGTGATCGAAGCCTATTTGGGAGAGGAGGGCTCCCATGCTTGAAGTTAAGGGGTTGTCTGCAGGATATCAGGGGAACGATGTGGTGCGTGATGTAACTTTTCACGTCAATACGGGCGAAGCGGTAATGATTATCGGATCGAACGGTGCCGGGAAAACGACCCTGTTTCGATCCATGATCGGTCTTCTGCCGCTATCAGACGGGCAGGTTCTGTTTGAGGGAACGGATATCTCCGGTTTGCCCACCCACCAGGTCGTCCGACTCGGGATCGGATTTGTACCTGCTGAACGACATCTTTTTCAACGGATGACAGTCGAAGAGAATTTATCACTCGGTGCTTATCCCCAGCAGCCCGATAAAAAAACACTCGCGATGGTCATGGAACTGTTTCCCCGCCTTGCCGAGCGAAAAGGGCAGATGGCACGTACCATGAGCGGTGGCGAACAGCAGATGCTGGCTGTGGGACGCGCCTTGATGGCAAAGCCCAGATTATTGGTGCTCGATGAGCCAAGTACAGGACTCGCCCCCCTGTTGGCTCGTGGGACTTATAAAGCTCTGAGTGAATTGCGCAAACTGGGGTTGACCTTGCTGGTCGCTGAACAGCAGGTTCCGCTTGTAATGGGTTTCAGTGACCGCGGATACGTATTGGAAAACGGTCGTATCGAGATCGAGGGAACATCGGCAGAACTGGGGGCAAACCCCGACGTGCGCCGCGCATATTTAGGTGTAACATGATTGCCAACATTCTTGATGGAATTGTTCTTGGACTTCAATTTGGACTGCTCGCCACCGGACTCACTCTGGTCTACGGACTGGGCGGCGTGCTCAATCTGGCCTATGGACAAATGGCGGTCGTCTCTGCCATTGTTGTGGCCTTTGCCCGCGAGGCCGATATCCCGACTCTTCCTGCGATCGGGCTGGGTCTGCTGGCTGGCGGATTGCTGGGCCTTATCTTTGACCAGACGATCCTGCGCCCGGTGTACCGCCTCAAAGGCGAGGCGCGTGTTTTGCTCAGCCTGCTGCTCACGCTGGGCGTCTCATTTATCGTTGACGGTTTCCTTAACTGGCGCTATCCGTTGAAGGCATTGAGCCTTTATATTGGCGGCGGAGCCATTGATATCCTGGGTGTGCCCATGCGGCGCGGCAGCCTGGTGGCTTCGGCGATCACGCTCGTGACCATTGTGGGCCTCACTTTATTTTTCCAACGCACCTCTTTGGGGCGGGCAATCCGTTCGGTGATCGAGGATGAGGAGGGAGCTAGGTTGGTGGGAATAGATCCCAATCAAATGCTTCGTACGATCCTTGTTTTGAGCGGCGTTTTGGCCGCGCTTGTGGCGGTCACCCGCTCGATGGTTGCTCCGGTCGATGTGACCTCAGGGTTATCCATCACTGTGTTTGCGCTCATCGTTGCGGTGGTTGGCGGTCTCGGCAGCAACGCGGGCGCCCTGCTGGCGGGTATTATTTTAGGCATTATCAATGTTGTTGCCGCCGATCACATCGGTACTTATATTTCCCTGATTATTTTACTTGTGGCAGCCGCAGTGACCATCCTCATTCGCCCGGCCGGATTATTGGGAGAAGAGGAATGAGCGAGCAGCACACTGGTGGAAGCGGTACATCCGAGATCGGAGGCACCGAGACTCACGCCTCTCGTTCGCTTGGCACCCTGTTTATCCCAATTGCCGTGGTCGGCGCCCTGCTTGCCCTGGTTCCCCTATGGCTCGGCCACTCGGGCGTTCTGATGGGAGTCGCTGTTCTCGGGCTGGCTTTTGCGTGTTATGCAATCGGATTTAACGTGATCTTTGGCAGCACCGGACAATTGTTCCTGTGTGTCGGCGCGTTGGCAGGCGTCGGTGGATTCGGAGCCGCCATTCTTGCTGATACTGTCGGGTTTCCCATTCTTGTGAGCATTCTATTGGCGACCCTCGCCGCTACTCTGATAGGAGGGTTGCTTAGCTATGTGGCAGTGCGGCGATCTTTGGGCGTCATCTTTACGGGCATCGTGACACTCATTTTCTCGTTGTCGTTCGATGCCCTGGTGCTCGGGCTTAGCGACCTGACCGGTGGGGATACGGGCCGTTCGATCGCTGCAGGCGCCGGCACCTTCCTGCGGGAACGGATCCCACCCTACTACCTGATGCTTACACTCGTGATCGCTTTTCTCCTGATTCATGGCCTGCTTCGGCGATCCCGTATCGGTTGGGCCTTTCGTGCCCTGCGCGATGATGAAGTGGCTGCTGAACTTACCGGTATCGACGTTGCTCGTTATCGAGTGTACGGTGCGCTGGTTGGTGCGGCGATGTTGGGACTGGCAGGCTCGACCTACGCTATCACAGAAGGTCGGATCAGCCCAACCACCTTTGGATTCGGCCAGGTGGACGTTGTGGTGTTGGTGATGCTGGCATTCGGAGGAATCGGCACTTTGTTCGGTCCGATTGTCGGGGCTTTCACTTTTACCGTTGTTGACGAGGTCCTAA
>DATHRQ010000521.1:0-6275 GCA_035465095.1 Anaerolineales bacterium
AGCCCAGCCTAAAGGGCGCTCAGTTGGTTTTGAACCAGCAGGTAGAAGTAAAGAATGAGAAGCGGTACTTAATATTCCATCATTAGACAGCAAAGCCTGTGCCAGCGTGATGGCGTCATCAGTTGAACCGATCAACCCAGAAGAAGGCGTGACATCCAAATACATCGGATTGAACCAATAAAGAGTTCCTTCTCGTTTATTTACGAGTTTATCCATATCCAAAAGAAATGGGAGCATAGGGGTATAAATACTGGCCATAGGATGAGAGCCAGCTGCAATCTTTTCAGCCTTTTCGTGGTTGTATAGAAAACTGGTATTGCTCATCTCAAGCGGTGCCAAGATATGGTCTTGTACATATTCTTCGTAACTTTTCCCACTAACTGTTTCAATAATGGTACCTAAAATCATGTATCCGAGATTGGAGTAAGCTACCTTACTGTCAGGTGCAAATTTCAACTGGTTGTATTGAGGAAGATGTTGCTTTAGTAATTCTGTCTGATTGTAAATTTTATCCTCGTAATGTACCCATCCGATCATCGTTGGGATGGTATCGGGTAAACCAGATGTATGACGCAGAACCTGGCGAATGGTTATCGGTGGGGCAGGTTTACCATCAAGATCAACTTGGAAGAATGGCAGATAATTGCTGACTGGATCATCGATGTTCAGCGTTTTGGCATCATGTAATTGTAAGATCGCAATGGCTGTTGACACTTTTGTCATTGACCACCAGTGGTAGACAGTATCAGGAGCTGCAGGTAGTTGAGCCGGACTATCGGCCCATCCAAACGCCTTGTTGTAAACGATCTGACCATTTTTTACGACTGCTATTGAAATGCCGGGCGGTTTATTTTGGTTCACTTTTTTTTCAACGTAGTTTTCAATTTCTACGATTGAAGTTGGGTGTGCAGAAATACGCGGTTGAGCAACCAATAGTAAAAGAGCCACAACAATGAGTACACCAAGAAACGACATTGCAAATTTCATTTTTGCTCCCAGTTTTTTATCCCGTATAGATATATTTCGATGGTGAGTTGATCGGCGCTTTCGAAATCAGCTTCAAAATTTTTCAATTGGCTGGAACGTAAAGTTGCCATTCCATGAATCTGTGCCCATAGTGCGTAGGCGATCTCTTCGACGTTGTACTTATTACTTACCTTTATGTTTTCACTTTTTATCCAATCTTTTACAGCCTGATAAAAAATCCTGTAAGGTGAGTTGGCTGGGATAGCCTGTTTCTTCGAACTACGCTCTGATGACAGGTTGTTGAGCAGTATCAGGTATGCTGTGTTCTCCAATGAAAAACGGATATATTCCATGCAGAGTTGGATCAATCGTTGCTTGTGGGGGGGATCTGATTGAACTGCTTCCAATCGTTCCATAAGAATCTCGTTGTGACGAACAAGTACAGCTTTGATAATGGCAGCCTTGCTGTCAAAGAGCTTGTATAGCCCGGCTGGGCTGTAGTCTGCATGTTTTGCGATGTCCCGCAATGAGACATTGTCAAAGCCCTTTGTGATGAGTAGATGTGTGGCCACATCGAGAATATTGGCTTGATTTTTTTCCTTACGGCGTTGACGTGGATTTTGTTTCATATGTGTGGTTTCCTGAAAGTTATTTTTTGCGAACATTGTTCGCTTAGTATACATATGTTTTCTTATTTGTCAAATGTGAATATGCCACTCGGAAGTCTGTTGAACGAGTTATTGATAAAATCAGTGTCATGAACATTCGCAAAGCCGTTTCATCGGATTCTCTTCTGCTTTCCACCCTCTGCATGGACGTGCAGAAATTGCACGCAGACGCTCATTCCGATGTTTTTAAAGTCCCTCAGTCCGAAGATTTTGCCAGGGACTTCTTCGAAGAAATCCTTGGCAACGATACATCGTTTGTTTTTATCGCTGAAGAGAATGAAGAGGCGCTGGGTTATATCTTCTGTAATCTGGTTGAAAGACCCGAGAATGTAATCCTATACGCGCGCCGCCATCTGATGATCGAACAGATCTCTGTCCGACCGCTGGCACAGGGACGAGGTGTCGGCGCAAAACTCATGGATAGGGTTGAAACCGCGGCTCGTGAATTAGGCGTTTCAATGGTCCAGTTGGGTTCCTGGGACTTTAATACCAATGCCCACGGTTTCTTTGAAAGACTCGGTTACGAAAAATGGCATTTTCAATTTTGGAAGAGGTTGGATTAAATCAAAAAGTCCCAGCGCCGGGACTTTTTCTTGTGGGCGATAATGGGTTCGAATCATTTATCCATTTATTGCTATGCCGTACTAATAGTTTCACTCGTTTTATCAAAGCGAGTGCCTAATGCCATATAACCCAGTGTGCCTACCAGGCAAAGAATGCCGGCCAAAAACCATAGAAGGTTAGGAGAAGTATTGTCCATCAGTAGCCCTGCCAGACCGGGGCCTAGCAAAGGAGGCAGACTAAGGGCTTGCATGCCAACTGCAATATAACGCCCCCGCATTTCTTCTGGGGCTATGAGAGCAGGTAAGGATTGTTGAACGGGGAAATAGATCATTCCAGCAATAGTAATTAGCATAATAACGATCACGAAAGAGGGAATCGCATTAATAAATCCTATGAAACTAAATCCTATGGAAAAAAGAAAACTACCAAGAGCTAATTGGCTGACCAACGAAAATCTCTTAAGTTTCCTTGTTAACGAGAATTGGAAAAGTATCACCATTCCACCTGCGAGGCTCATTAGCCCACCATATACTTTGGGTGCAAAACTGTGTGCATCTCGCATAAAAACAGGCAATGCAAAATATAATTGAAAATGGGCTAATCCAATTAACACGGTCAATATTGTAACAGCGATTAATTTGAAGTCTTTTAGTGCGATAAGGTAGCCACGGAATATGGAGCCAACACTTTGCTCCGAGGTTTTTTCAGCGCTGGTGTTGGACATAGATTCTCGCAAGTTGCGAGCAACGAATATCGCGGCCAAAGTACTAGAAAGTATGTCTACAGAAAAGAGCAATATAAATGAAACACTGGCCAATAGCCCACCAATTGCTGGTCCGATCATTGCTGCCACATTGTCAACAATACGTACAATCCCAAAACCGTCCGAATATTGCTCTTCAGGCAAAGTGTCTGCAATCATTGCGTGCCAAGCGGGTTGTCCTATCCTGCTAAAGAAGCCGCCTATGGCAGCTGTAATTAATTGCCAAAAGTACGTTGGGGCTAACACAATTATTAGACTGGTAACTGCACTTAATACCAAGCCGGAAACTACCATTTTTTTCCGGCCTCCTCTGTCAGCTAGGGCACCACCTACGGTATTCCCTACGAGTCCGGTCAATGCCCAAATAAAGTAAATTAAACCTACCTGTACCAGGGTCACATTTAATTTTTGGGTTAAATAGAGTGCAAAGAATGGAAAAATAAGCCAGCCACCCATCGCATCTATAAGCACAGCAACGGCTAATAACCAGAACTGTCGTGGATACTCGTAGAATTTCGTGCGTAAGTTGTTAATCACTTCTGGCTCCGAATTGGGAAGTAATTGTTGTGGGCGATATTGGACTCGAACCAACGACCTTTGCGATGTCAACGCAACGCTCTAACCAGCTGAGCTAACCGCCCGAGGGATGCACATTATAACGAGTGTGGCAAAAATTGACAATGCCCGCCTTGCGGTATAATCTCCATCGCCATGGCTAGAAGAAAAGCGCCCGAAGACCTGTCTGTTGAAGAACTGCGTCGTTTATTGATTGAAAAGCGGCGCGGCGCACGGCGCGAACGGCTGGAACATTACAAACGGACAGGTCGCGTGGCTGACGTGGAACCCGAGTCCCTGCCCCCGGTGGTGGATACGCTCGCCGAAGGTGCCGGCGACCAGCCTCCAGTCCCGGTTTCGACGCGCCGAAAGGTGATGGACCGGTTCCTTTTGGCGGTCGAGGTCCTGGCGGTGGTCGGGCTTGTCGGCGTCCTCATCAGCGGCTTCGGCGTACTGCGCGACCTGAATGAAGAGGTTGCCGCTGCATTTGTGCAGGAAACATTCACGCCCACACCGTTGGTGATGGCTGTTGTCCTGCCATCAGGACATACACCGCCCGATGAGTTCGGGAACACACGCCCGAACGATGCGGAGATACCCGAACATTTGCGCCCGATGGTGCAATCGCTGGCGAGTGTTCCCATACCCACATCCGCACCTGACCAGGCGATCCGCCTCCAAATTCCCGCCTTGGATGTGGATGCGCCGATCGTGCAGGGTGATGGGTTTGAACAACTCAAAAAGGGTGTGGGACAGAACTTAAGCTCTGTGAACCCCGGGCAGGCTGGAAATTTAATTCTCTCGGCGCATAACGATGTGTATGGAGAACTCTTTCGGCATCTTGACAGGCTTGCGCCGGGCGATCAGGTGATCGTGTATACCCAGCAGCGGCAGTACGTATACGTTGTAGACCGCACGGCTGTCGTCGAGCCGACCGCAGTGGAAGTCATGGCGTCCACGGGCAACCCGACGGCAACGTTGATCTCGTGTTACCCATATCTTGTAAACGACCAGCGCATCGTTGTTTTTGCGCGGTTACAGAATTAAGGAGCAATAAATGGCCAGGAAAAATAAAAGACGGACTTCAGTGCGCGTTGCCTCTGCATCGCCCCGCAACGAGTTCAACCCTGATTACACATACGTAAAAAGAGATTTGGCTCGTATTGGTACACTTGCAGGCTTCTTTGTCCTTGTATTGATCGTCCTCTCGTTTATCTTGAAATAACATGTAGGGGCCGACCCACCAGGGATGGTCGAAAGACTCTATAAATCCTGTCGGGTCGCCCCTGCTACTTAAGGAGAGACATATGCCTCACATGTTTGTCCCCGGCCCTGTGGATGTAGCCGACGAAGTCTTGCAGGCACAGGCCGCGCCTATGCTGCCGCATCGCAGCAAGGAATTCGAAACCATCTTCCATCGCGCTTCTGAAAAAGCCCAGCAGCTCTTTTACACAAAATATCGTGTCTTCCTGATGGCTTCCTCCGGCACGGGATTACAGGAAGCCGCGATTCGGAATTTTGTAAACAAGCGGGTTCTGTCGGTTGTCAACGGCGCGTTTGGGGATCGCTGGTATGACGTCGCCGTGTTGAACGGCAAGGACGCAGAGAAACTTTCCTTTGAGTGGGACACACCCGCCTCTCCCGACCAGATAGCGGAGACAGTCCGAAAGGGCAGCTTCGAAGCCCTGACAGTTGTCCATAACGAAACCTCCACAGGGATGCAGAATCCCGTCAAGGAAATCGCAGAGGCAGTCCGCGCGGTATCTCCCGATACATTGATCTTCGTCGATGCGGTGTCTTCGTTTAGCGGCGCCAGGATCGAAACAGACGCTTGGGGGCTTGACATGGTGCTGACCTCCTCGCAAAAATGCCTTGCGTTGCCTCCAGGGCTTTCCTTGGGAGCCGTCTCAGACCGCGCCATGAAGAAAGCCGAATCCGTGGAGAACCGCGGCTGGTATTTTGACCTGCTGCGCATGGAAAAACATCGCACCAAGGATTCCTCCCCCGCAACGCCAGCCATGTCATTGATCTTCGCGCTCGACCTGCAGCTCGACCGCATCCTTGCCGAAGGGCTTGAGAATCGCTTCGCACGTCACTCTGCAATGGCGGAACGCGTGCAGGATTGGGCGGAAGCGCATGACCTCTCGATGTACGCACCGGAAGGCTATCGTTCACAGACGGTCACGACCATCAAGAACGAACGCGGTATCAATGTCCCTGACTTGAACGCCTTCCTCCAACAGCGCGACATGCGCATCGCAGGCGGATATGGTCCGATCAAGGCATCCACCTTCCGCATCGCACACATGGGCGAGACCCAAATGGAGGATGTTGATAAACTGCTCGAAGCAATGGAAGAATTTCTAAGTAATCGTTGAAAAGGAGCAAGTTGGAAAATTGAAGGTTAAAAGCCTGGCCAGCGAACCTGTTCAGGCTTTTTGTATTTATAATCAAGTCTATGATTTCTCAACCTGAAACCTTGGACATTCAACTTGAAAAATTTACTTACGGCGGCGACGTGATGGGACGACTGCCCGACGGCCGCGCAGTATTTGTGCCGTTTGGATTGCCGGGCGAAAAAGTGCGTGTGAAGTTAACGCAGAAGAAGAAGAATTTTGCGCGCGGCGAAATTGTTGAGATTCTGGAATCATCCCCTGATCGAATCGATGCGAAATGCAAACACTTCTTTTTGCCGCAGAGTCCCCCTCTCCCTCAGGGAGAGGGGCTAGGGGTGAGGGAGAATGTGAGGCCATGCGGCG
>DATHRQ010000522.1:0-7562 GCA_035465095.1 Anaerolineales bacterium
AGCCGCAAAACTCCGACTCCGCTTTATCGCTTGCGCTTCGCTCTCTCGCTCCTTTGGCTCACTCACCCGCCTCCCTTCCTCTCCCGTTTATGAGATTCGGGATGGGTCATGTTAGACTCTGAAGTTATTCGTGAACGTCGTTACTTCTCGTCTCCCAGACCTGCGACCGCGCGCAGCAGCCCAAACACCAGCATGCCGAGTTTCATCCCGTCGCCGCTGGTGAGTGAGACCTCGCTGCCGGTCTGTTGTGCGCGGCGGTTGAGCAGCGAGGCCGCAATGATTCCCGTCACAGCGCCGATAAAGGCGCCAAATAGTAGATTTTTTCTTGTGTCCATGGGTTATTTCCTTCCTAAAAGTGTATCGATACCGGCCTTGATCCCCGCAAGCCCGATGACTGGTTTTACGACCGCGTCCGCGCCCTGTTTGATATAGACGGCTGCCTTACGGACGGAATCCTGTACCATGCCGGTGTACTTCGGTGTGACGTTGAGCAGGCGTGCCAGCAAATAAATGAATCCGCCAAGTACGACCAGAAAGATCAGCATCCCGATCATCATGGGAATCACGATCCAGATGGTCGAGACAGCCGCCCAGCGCGCCACATCGCCGCCGTCGCGAAAAGTCGCGATGTTGACCAGCACGATCAACGCGATGATGAGGAGGGTCGTCAATGCAATCGGCAGGATGACCTTGGTGACCATTTCCCTGCGGTGCCTTTTGTAGGATAGATGAACTTGTTGCGGAATATTGGCCTTCATGTTTTTATTATACTCGTCTCCACCCCGTTCTCATCAAGATATAGGGAAAATCCCCAATGAATAAGGGGATTAACGCACAGAGCGATTCGACATGCCTCGCCCAGGCACGCGCGAACCGCTCCGGCAAATATGGAACTGGACTTGACCTATTTAGTTATGTAAAGACCTGACAGGTTTCATCGGAAACCTGAACAATATCAGTTTGAGTCCGCGCAAGGATTATGAAATCAAAGGCAAGAATAAAACCTGTCAGGTCTGATCTTATCTTCGATTCCGCAAAAAGGTCGGGACGTCGAGATCGTCGCGATTGATCGAGGGTTGCGAGGAGGTCGAATTCGCCTCACCAGATTTAGAATCCGAAAGAACCGAAACCGATTCCAGCGAACGGGCTTGAACGGCCGGGTTCCGGCGTTTGTTCTCACGCAGGTTTCGCTCCAGCGCGCGGCGCGGGATCGAATTGCGCTCGAAGCCTGTCGCGATCACAGTGATGCGGATGTCGTCGCCCATGTTCGGGTCGATGACCGCGCCGAAGATCATGTTCACATCGGGGTGCGATGTCTCGCGGATGATCGCTGCAGCCTGATTGACCTCGAAAAGGGTCATGCTCGGCCCGCCGGTGACGTTGAAGAGCACGCCGCGCGCGCCGTCGATGGTGATGTCGAGCAGTTTGCTCGAGATGGCATCCTCGGCGGCTTTCTTCGCTCTTTCGTCGCCTGTGCCTGTTCCAACAGCCATGAGCGCTGCGCCGCCCTCAGACATGATCGCGCGGACGTCTGCAAAATCGAGGTTGATCAAACCGGGGGTGGTGATCAATTCGGAGATACCCTGAATACCCTGGTGCAGAACGTCGTCTGCCAGGCGGAAGGCATCCTGCAGCGAAGCGCGTTTATCTGCCAGCTGCAATAAACGATCGTTGGGGATCGCGATCAGCGTATCGGCATGTTCCTTGAGGTTGCCGATACCGGAATCAGCCGACTGCATGCGGCGCATGCCCTCGAACGTGAACGGACGGGTCACAACACCGATCGTGAGCGCGCCGCTCTCCTTGGCGATCTGCGCAACCACTGGTGCCGCACCGGTGCCGGTGCCGCCGCCCATGCCGGCTGTGACGAAG
The DNA here is from genome assembly GCA_035465095.1 of Anaerolineales bacterium. Lineage (GTDB taxonomy): Bacteria > Chloroflexota > Anaerolineae > Anaerolineales > Villigracilaceae > Defluviilinea. The sequence continues at coordinate 1,873 of DATHRQ010000522.1, forward strand.
ACCATATCCGAGTTCTTCAACGCGGCATACAGTTCATCCGACGATTCCTCTGCAGCTTTGCGTCCGATCTCGGGGTCACCGCCCGCGCCAAGTCCGCGTGTAAGTTTGTCGCCAAGTCTTACGCGTCCCTTGGCTTTCGTCAGCATCAGGGCCTGTGCATCGGTATTCGCAACGATGAATTCAACACCCTGAATGCCTTCATCGATCATGCGGTTGACAGCGTTCGAACCGCCGCCACCCACACCGATCACTTTTATGCGGGCGAATGTATTATCTGTTTGTTTCTGCATGTTGTTGTTACTGGTCGAGTCCATTACTACCTCCATCAAACATTGGTCTTATCTTACTTGCTTTTGAGTCTATAGAATAAAATTTTAATGTTATGTTTTATTCCGCGCTGAGCGACTGCACTACGTTCCGCTCAGGACGGATCGCCACTTACGGCAATATTCTTCCGATGATTTTCCTGACAAAACCAAATCCCATACGCATGTCTCCTTTCGAACGGCGTTCATACCCAAGGCTCAAATCGTCATCGTGCAAGGATAATATCCACCGTAGTAAACCCACACTTGTTGAATAGGCGGGTGAATTCAAACGGTCAACCAAACCCAATAGATTCTCCGGCTGTGCGATACGCACCGGTATGTCCAATACCTCACTGGCAATATTTTTCATGCCTGGCAAGGCCGAGGCGCCGCCGGTCAATACCAATCCGGCCGGCAGGAGGCCGTCGTAGCCTGAGCGTTTGATCTCCTGCCGTGTCAACGCAAAAATCTCATCCACACGCGCTTCGATGATATGCGCGAGCTCCTTGCGATTGATCTGCACCGGGCGGTCCTCACCGAACGGGCGGATGGAGAAATACTCCTCGGCCCCGACTTCGGCGCGCACGGCGTGCCCCTGTTGTTTCTTGATGTCTTCGGCCTGCTCGAACGCCAGGCTCAGTCCGTGTGCAATGTCCTGCGTGACGTGGTTGCCGCCCACCGCCAGTACCATCGTGTGCCACACATCCCCGTTGACATAGATCGCCAGGTCTGTCGTGCCGCCGCCAATATCGCAGACGGCCACACCCATTTGTCGTTCCTGCTCGGTCAGCACAACCTCGCCCGATGCCAGCGGATTCAACACAAATTGCTGTATTTCAACGCCCGCCGCACCCACACACTGACGCAGGTTATCCACCGTCGCGGCTGAGGCCGTGATGATATGCGTTTCCACTTCGAGACGATATCCATGCATCCCTATCGGGTTGCGGATGCCGTCCTGGCTGTCCACACTGAAGCCGCGCTGGATGACATGGATGATCTCGCGGTCATGCGGTATCGCAACCGCACGCGCCTGCTCCATGACATGGTCGACATCATATTGTTCGATCGCATTGCCGTTCACAGCCGCCGCACCGCGGCTGTTGACAGAGGCAACGTGCGCCCCTGCAATGCTCACCAGGGCGGATGTGATCTCCATACCCGAAGTGGACTCCGCTTTCTTGACCGAGTTCGTGATCGCCCTCGATGCAGCGGCAAGGTCGACGATAATGCCCTTTTTGATCCCATCCGAAGGCTCGATGCCAACGCCGAGAATGCGAATGGACTTATTATCGTCCTCCACCCGTCCAACCAGCGTACAGACCTTGGTCGTGCCTACGTCAATGCCTACGATTATTTCTTCCATTACTGGCTCATCCTGTAATACGGCGCGCTCGGGTACATCACGTTGATCAACGCGGGCCGAATTCCTCTTTGAGATAATGAATCCACCATCGATTCATACACACGTACCTTCAACTGAACATCGCTGGCGCTCGTCCCAAAATGGACCCGCCAGCCGCGCGGGTCGTTCCAGCCAAAGCCATACTCCGCTTCGTACAGGATCGGAACGCCCGGCGGCACATGCCCCGCCAGCCCCTTCAGCGCCTGCACCATTTCCACCGAAATAAAGGGAGCCGGAGTCAATGGATCGCTCTGGGGTAAGGCGGACATGCCTTCTCCTTCCACGGGTGGAGCTGACAGCGCCACGACGGAAATTAATCCAACCATTTCACCTCTGGGACGAAAGGCAACGCCATCCTCTGCGATCCAGGTGTAGCCGCCGCCCTGTTCCCAGCGGACGAGAGGCATCCGTTCGGTCACTCTGACAGAGACAAGATTCGGCAGAGACAGGGTCACCTGGGCAGAGGCAAGTTCGGGGAAGTTGAGGCGCAGGCGTGTCTCTATGTCTGATGGCGTCAGCAGGAAGATGGGTTGTCCGCCGATATTCAATACCGAGTTGATCTCCGTCTGATCGAGTATTTGGTTGCCGACCAGCTGCGCTTCGGTCACAAGCAGTTCGGGCCGTTCAAAAGCAAAATAGAGCGCCGCACCAAGCATGGAAGCCAGCACGAACGACAACAACCGCCACCCCAGGCGCGGACGCGGGATGCTGACCGAGCGGACATCTGTGCGAGGCACCTGCGGCAATGCAATGTTGAAGCGGCGGCGCGCATTTTTCCTCGGCTTACGAGCAGACCTGCGGGCAGGTTTGACCGCTTTCGGTTTTACGCGTGTTGTGACCTTTCGCACTGGGCGTGGGGCAACCTTCGACGCACGTTCCATGTGCTTCGCGTGTTCCTGCTCGCGGCGCCTGCGGACGAGTTCAGCGCGGGTCAGATCTTTTTTCCTGCTCATGCGCAGCTCCGAAAGGTGTGTGAGGTATGGTCGCGTTCTGCCTTGCGCTCCATCGCAAGGTCGATCAAACGGTCGACGAGTTCGTTGTACGGCAGGCCGCTGGCTTCCCATAGCTTGGGGTACATGCTGATCTGGGTAAAGCCGGGCAGGCTGTTCAACTCGTTCAGATACACTTTGTGCGTATCCTTCTCTACAAAGAAATCGACGCGCGCCATGCCTGCACAATCGATCGCTTTGTAGGCGCGCACGGCGTAGTCGCGGATCATTTCGAGTGTTTTCTCGGACAATTTCGCGGGGATGTCGTATCCCGATGTGCCGTCGATATACTTCGATTCGTAGGAATAAAATTCGCGGCTGGGGAGTATCTCGCCGGGCGTTGATGCAACCGCGTCTTCATTGCCCAGCACACTGACCTCGATCTCGCGCGCGCCCCTGACTCCCTTTTGGATCAAAATGCGGCGGTCATAAGAGGCGGCTTCCATCAGACCTTCCTGCAGATCGGAACGGTTGTTACATTTGGTCACACCGACGGATGAACCGAGATTGGCAGGCTTGGTAAAGAGCGGATACTCGCCCAGCGCTTCGGCTTCTGCGACAATGGAAGCCATATCATTTTCGATTCCGGAACGCGAAACAAGTAATGTATCGACAACCGGAATATTATTGGCAATCATTACGTCCTTGAAGATGCCTTTATCCATGCCGACTGCTGAACCGACCACACCCGCGCCCACATAAGCGACATCCGCAAGCTCGAACAAGCCCTGCATCGTTCCGTCTTCACCGAACGTTCCATGCAGAACGGGGAAGAAAACGTCCACGTCTGCCCATTTCTTCAAACCCGAAAGAGCTTCAAGGATATAGACAGCATTATCAGACGGATCAGGGAAAACAACCGCAGGAAGCAGGTCATCTGTTTCATTATTTTCAAACTTATCCAGCACATCCTCACCGGTCAGCCAGGTACCTTCGTGCGTAATACCGATCTGGGTCACTTCATATTTGGCAGGGTCGAGCACAGACAGCACCGAACGCGCAGACATGAGCGATACCTCATGTTCGCCTGAACGTCCGCCGAAGAGTACGGCGACGTGTAGTTTGCGGGATGTGGAGTCTGTGTGTGTCATATTAGATCACCACTCGCCGATCAGCTCGATCTCCAATTCCAAATCAACGCCTTCTTTCTCTTTCACGGTCTTTTGTACAAGTTCGATCAAGGCACGAATATCTTCTGCCCTGGTGTTCTTATGATTGATGAAAAAATTTCCATGCAACGGGCTGATCTCAGCGTTGCCGATGCGGGTGCCTTTCAAGCCTGCGGCCTCGATCAACTTGCCCGCATAATCGCCATCGGGATTTTTGAACATCGATCCCATGCTGGCGCCGGGCGGCTGGGTCGCTTTGCGGTGCGCGCTGAACTGTTGGATTTTAACAGTCACATCCTCTTTGGTTGATTTTTCTAACGCAAAATCAGCCGAAAGTACCATCGCCTTTACTTCGCCGCGTTTCAACACGCTGGTGCGGTACCCATAACCCATTTGCTCAGGGGTGAACGTTTCCCTGCCTTCCATGGTCAGCAGTTCGGTGGAGATCAGATCAGCGGCCACATCGCCTCCGAATGCGCCGGCGTTGCCATATACGGCGCCGCCGACCGTGCCCGGGACGGCCGCTGCCCATTCGAGTCCGGCCAATCCTTTGGATGCGCAGCGACGGGCGAGATTGCTGAAGACGGCGCCCGATTCAGCCGTAACGGACGGCTGGTCATCGCTATGAAATTTGACTCCTTTCGCCCGATTCAAAACCACCACGCCGCGGACTCCCTTGTCGCTGACCAATACGTTCGATCCGCCGCCCAGCATTGTGAAAGGCATGTCGTGTTTCCATAACAATTTGACGATGCGCGCCAGCTCGGCAGATGTATTGGCCACCAGGAAGATATCTGCCGGGCCGCCGATACGCGCGGACGTATACGGCGCCAGGGGAACGTTCTCCTTCACCTTGTCGCCGAGTTTGGCGTATAAAGCATCGATGGGTCGTACGGCAATCACCATATCCTTTTTACTCTTCTTTTTCACTTAGTTTCTCGATCAACTTCTCAACGTCTTTTTCATTCACTTCCTTTTGTCGTTCAGCCGTTTCCTGCTGTCGCTTGCGAAATCTTTCGTTGGATAACGTCAGCACCATGTTCAGCGGCGGCAGGAAGTTCGTCTCAGGATAAAACGGTTTCTTCTGTGCGTCAGACATGGCTCCCGATCACATCCTGAAGCCTGAACGAATTCAAGGTTTCATCATCCTTCCAGCTTGTGAACGGAAGCGGCTTCCTGTATTCTGTTTTCATCCCTGCGATCAGTTGCAGTGCCCGTTGTTGATTACGGTCAGTACACGGCGGGCAGGAGGGGGATTCCTTTTCAGCGGCGATCAAAGTTATTCGCAGCGGAAGCACGGAGGGGTGAGAGCGAAGCGATCTTTTATTTGAATTCTTCATTTTATGACTGCCTTTCCTTTAATCCTTCAACGACATCCCGGCTGACCTGATCCGCATCCCCCGCGGAAAGCACTAGGAGCACATCGCCGGTCTCCAGGTTATCGATCAGATACTCTGATACCTCGGTCAGCGTTTCGATGTAACGCGCCGAAGAATGCGGCATGGCGCTTACGACCTCAGCGGAGGTGAACTGCTGTTTTGGCTCGCGCGATGCGTACACCTCAGTAACAATCACTTCATCCGCATCCTTGAAAGCCCGTGAGAAGTCGAGGAAGAGTGTCTGCGTACGCGAGTAGGTATGCGGCTGCCAGACTGCCCAAATGCGTCGTTCCGGGTAACGGGTGCGCGCACCGGCCAGCGTGGCTTTGATCTCGGCCGGATGATGAGCATAATCATCGAAGATGCTTATACCGTTCACTTCACCGACCAACTGAAAGCGCCTGCCTGTGCCGATAAATTCGCCCAACGCCTCGGCGGCTTTGCTTCGCGAATAACCCAGCACACTCACAATGGCCAAAGCCGCCAACGCATTTTGGACG
>DATHRQ010000523.1:0-9760 GCA_035465095.1 Anaerolineales bacterium
GGTTGACTACATATCTATGCTGTTCAGGGGTGATCTGGGGGCGGTCATGTTGGTGGCGCGAGAAGAGCAAGTATCGGACATTCTGAACACAACGATCAAGAATAGTTTCGGCCTGCTGGGGATCTCTCTGGCCGCCGCCACGTTGACCGGTACGTGGCTGGGCGTGATGGCCGCTTTGAACCGCCGTCGCTCGGAAGGCGCGTATGGGATGCTGTTCTTTACCATGCTGGGCGTTTCCATCCCTGCCTTTTTGGTCGCGATCCTGCTGCAGCGCGGCGGTATCCTTTATACGACCACTTTTGGACGGCAACTGGTCAGTATGGGCGGCTACGGCTGGGACTATAAGCATATGACCATGCCTGTGCTGGTATTGATGGCTCGCCCCCTGGCCCACATCGCACGCCTGGTCTATGTGTCCCTGACAGATATTCTGACAAAGGACTACATCCGCACCGCCCGCGCAAAGGGTTTGCGTGAACGGTTGGTGATCGTCGTACATGCCGGCTCGAACCTGGCCACATCCCTGTTGACGGCTGTGGGCGTCTCGTTTCGATATTCGCTGGGTATTTTGCCCCTGGTCGAATTTATCTTTGCCTGGCCGGGCCTGGGGCTGTATGCGCTGACCGCCATTCGCAGTCGGCTGCCTTTATTGTTGATCGCGATCGCATTGGTATTTGCCTTATCCCTTCGCCTGATGGAGATCTTGATCCAGGGTGCAAACCGCTCCATCGACCCGACGTTGAGGGAGCAGGTATGAGGCGTTTTCGGGAATATTTCTCCTACCTGCTTAATCCTCGCACCAGCACCAGTTTGAAGAGGTTGATCGAAGAAGAGAATGATGGCGATGCGCTGCCGCCTCCGCCGTCCATTACGTGGAGGCAGGTTTTATCCTACCCGCCATTGGTTTTGGGGATTTTGATTGTAAGCGGACTGATCCTCGTAATCTGGTTCGCGCCACAGTGGTCGTCGTATGATCCCTATCTGATCACGCAGACACTGCGCCCCTATTACGATGCGACTCTTAAGAAGATGGTGACGCCGCCATTTCCCATTTCACCGACAAACCCGCTGGGTACGGATCAATGGGGGAACGACCTGCTGAGTCTCGTGTTGTATGGCGCGCGCGTCACCTTGATCGCCGGCCTGTACATCACATTGACGCGCATCCTTTTGGGAACCATTCTGGGACTGGTTGCCGGTTGGCATGAAGGTTCGTTTGCAGACAAATCCATCAACGGTGTCGGCACGGTTATGGGGTCGGTGCCTGTTTTGTTGAGCAGTATCGTTCTCATCTACGCGTTGGATATCTATAAGGGACTGTGGGTGTTCGTGGTCGCCCTTTCGCTTATCGGCTGGTTCGAGACCGCCCAATTGGTGCGCGGGGAGGTGCTGCGTATCAAGCGCACCGATTACGTCGAGGCGGCGGGTGCCATCGGGTTGAATAACCTCCAGATTGTCATCCGCCATGTATTGCCCAATGTGACGGCTTATCTGATCGTGATCGCGGTGCTCGAAATGGGGGCTGTGCTGCTGCTTCTGGCCGAACTTGCGTTTCTGGGCGTGATCATTGGCGGCGGCACGCGCTACAACGATGATCCGTTTTCTTCGCGCGTGATCCTGCTTCGAGAGGTGCCCGAGTGGGGCGCAATGGTCGCGCAGGGTGTACGCTATATCCGTTCATACCCGGCCATGGTGCTTGTTCCGGGGTTTGCATATTTCATTTCCATCGCTGGCGTCAACGCTCTCGGCGAAGGTTTGCGCTGGATGTTCACGCGCTGGCCCTTCAGCATGGGAAATCTGCTCAAAAAACGGACGGTCGTGTTTGCGGGTGCGTTGGTGCTTGTTAGCGCTGTCATCCTGAACCAGACCAGCCCCGAGGCTTCTTTCGCAGGCGTTTCCCGCGCCATTACGGCGGAAAAGATTCAGGGTAGAGTCGATTTGCTGATGCAGATGCAGGCTGAGGCCGGGGATGATGCGGGCGAAGCTGTTGCAGAATACATCGCCGACCAAATGCAGGATATGGATATCGCACTCGGCTGGCACAGCAACCTGAATTCGTCCTATCATTATGAATACGAGACGGTCGTTAAGCCGCTTCTTGCCACGCCGAAACTTGCCACCTTTTCTGACGCAGGTCAGCCCGCCGAGATCTTTGCCCACCAAACCGATTTTATACTGGCTCCAGACCAACCCATGGAAAACGTGTCGTTACAGGGTGAGATTATCATTGTCGACCCGCAGGCTGAAAAAGAAGACTGGTCGTTCGACGGGCAGATAGTGATGACTCTTGAATCGCTAGCGCCCGTAAACTATTCGCAGTTTGTTGCAGCCCACGGAGGGCGCGGTCTGCTGCTGATCGCAGATACACCAACGCTGACTTGTGCCAGAGAGACGGCCAATATGCCGACTCAGATACGATATTATGAATTTCAAACATCTACACGATTTTCCATCCGGCGCTTGGTGTTGGTCGAAGGTGATCCACAGCCCCTGCCCACGCTGCGCATTACGCCTGAAGCCGCCCTGCGCATTTTGAATGCAGACGATATTGAATTGGATGTCTTTACCGAACCCGATTGGGAGATCAAAGCCCTGCGAACCAGCGCCGTGATCGAATTGGAATTTGGTCAGGGAGAGCAGATTTCAGTCAATAATGCAATTGGATATATCGGCGGTTACGACATCGATAACGCCCACGAAACCGTGCTCCTGTATGCGCCGTATGACACAAGTACAGGGCGTCCGGACAATCTTCTGAGCGCTGCGCTCATGCTGGAAATGATGCAGGCCTGGCATGAAAGCGACCTCGACCCGCGTCGCTCAGCGATGTTCATCGCGTGGGACCGGGCGAATCTTGGCTCACCCGGTGCCCAGACATTCATGGATGAGAAGGATAATTACCGCTTGTTGACGCCGGCCGTGCCTGCTGCGAATGTCGAACCGATCATGCTTTGGGATCTGTCTATGAACGGATCAATGGACGATGATCTGGCTGTCTCGCCCTCATCTGATGAAACGCTTCTGAAGTTGTTCGCCAATGCCTCAAAAAACTTTCGCGCACAGACCAGCGTTGCCCAGCCTGCGACCTGCCAATCTCATGCGTCTGCCTTATTGCCGTCGTTGTCGCTCACGTCGGCAGAACGGAGCTCTCCAACACCCGAATTTAGTGAGTCGTTTGGGCGCACGGTTTCCCTGGCTGTGTTGAAGGTATTGCGATTGCCGAATTATTAGACTGCAAGTCGCCTGACGCGAAGATATCCTTTACTTCGATTTACGGACTTTGCGAACGGTCTTCCCTTTGCTGTATGTCTTTTCTCCAATGGTCACAGTGACATGATGTTCGCCCCCATCATCTTCAAGAATGATGCTGTCATCGGTGTATACAGTTCCATCCAGCGTGTACTGCGTTACGCTGGAACTCACGCCGTGCGGATTTTCGATCCGCAGGTGATAAAGGGTATGGCCAAAGCGATATTGGATTTCGTAGTGCGGCCAGTCTGCGGGAATGCATGGCTCGATTCGTAGCTGATTGCCTTCACGTTGCAGCCCCAGGATTTTTTCGAGGACGAGGCGCGTCATCCAGGGGCTTGAACCTGTGTACCAAGTCCAGCCGCCATGACCCAGATGCTCGGGATGGCTGTATACATCAGCTGCCACGACATAGGGTTCCACGAAATAGCGGGTTACCTTCTCGGGGGTATCTGCCTCATAAATGGGGTTGATCATGCGGAATAGTTCATGTACCCGTTCCGCCTGCCCAAGATCGGCGAAGGCCCAGAGCGCCCAAATTGCTGCATGGGTGTATTGCCCGCCGTTCTCGCGAATGCCGGGCAAATAACCCTTAATGTAGCCCGGATCGCGAATAGTGCGGTCAAATGGTGGAGTGAGCAGCAGCACAAGACCGGCATCCTTACGGACAAGTCGTTCATATAATGAGTCCATCGCAATACGCACGCGCTCCCGGCTCCCGGCGCCTGAGATCACAGCCCATGATTGACTGATCGAATCGATCTGACAGTCGATGTTGTTCACTGAACCTACCGGTGTGCCGTCATCATAATATGCGCGGCGGTACCAATTACCATCCCAGGCATGAGATTCGAGCGCTGCCTGTAAGAATTCGGCCTGCTGACGAAACCCAGCAGCATTGTCAACGGAAGGAAGTCTTTCACTGATTTTTGAAAAATCCATCAGGGTGTTGTATAGAAACCAACCCAGCCAGACGCTTTCTCCCGTCCCGCCGCTGCCGATATTATTCATGCCGTCGTTCCAGTCACCGCCACCCATTAACGGCAATCCGTGCGGACCGCTGGTCGTGCCTTTGATTAACGCCCGTCGGCAGTGTTCATAGAGACTGCCTGCAGACCCGGCAGGGAACTCACCATAACGTTCGTGCTCCCCGGCTTGGAGCGGCTCGGCGGAGAGGAAGGTGATCTGTTCATCCAGGATGGATAGGTCGCCCGTCACTTTAACATATTGGGAGGTGACATACGGGAGCCAAAGCAGATTGTCGGTGATGCGGGTACGGACACCCCGATTTCCCGGCGGGTGCCACCAGTGCAGCACGTCTCCCTCCTCGAACTGGTGGCGTGCGGCTTCTAGGATGTGCTGGCGCGCCATTTCGGGCCAGGTGTGCAGGAAGAGCATTACATCCTGGAGCTGGTCGCGAAAACCAAAGGCACCTCCAGATTGGTAGAATGCCGTTCGTCCCCAGATACGGCAGCTCAATGCCTGATAAGGTAACCAGCGGTTTACGAGCAGATCCATCGCTGGATCAGGAGTCTTGATTTGAACACCGCCGATCCGTTCATCCCAGAATTGCTCGAGAGATTGCCAGGCGGCCTCCACATTGGACAGGTCTCGATACTGGCTGATAAGTCTTAAGGCATCAGCACGGTCTTCACCCTGACCAAGCAGAAAGGTGACTTCCTTTTCCTCACCGGGTGCCAGCCAGAGTAAAAGTTGTAGCGCTGCACATGGATCCTTGCCTGCAAGCGCACTGGCTGTCAGCCCCATGCGCTCAAGCGCCTGCGGCTGAGCGTAACTTCCCAGCGAGCCCAGGAATTCGACTCGGTCTGTTGTTAAACCCTGCAACTCACGAGTCGCTGCCAGAAACGCCACACGCTGACTGAAATCCTGGTTATAGGAATTGGAGGCCAGCAATGCAAAATGTTCCGAAGCAAACTCAGGAACGATAAATTGAGCTGTTTCTTCATGGGTTTTTCCAAGCACCCATTCGGCATAATAGGTAACGTTGATGCGTCGCGTTCGGGAGGATGTGTTCTTCAACTTCAACCGTACCAGTTTGAGCGGGGCATCGGGTACGGCGAATATCTTTAGGTTTTGTTCGAGGTGATGGCTGGCGAGCTCAAAGATGCTGTATCCCACCCCATGCCGCACGAGATAAGGCGCATCGGCGCGTGTTGGCAGCGGTGTGGGTGTCCAAATTTCACCAGTATCCTCATCACGCAGGTAAATGGCTTCAGCCGGCGGGTCGCTGACCGCATCATTATGCCAGGGTGTAAGGCGGTTTTCTCCACTGTTGATCGCCCAGGTACAGCCCATACCTGCTTCAGTAACCAGGAAACCAAATTCCGGATTGGCGATCACGTTCGTCCAAGGCGCCGGTGTCCACTGCCCCCGTTCCAGATATATGACATATTCACGGCCATCTGCTGTGAAGCCACCAGTTCCATTGTCGAAAAGCAGATCTGAGGGACGCTGGGTGACAGGTGATGCTTCAGGTTCTGTATTTGCAGGCAGAAGTGGTACGTGTCGAGGCAAGCGGATGGGATTCTGATCCAGTTTCTGCAGTTGTTCTTGAAGTGTTCCCGCTTCACCATCCAGGACGACACGTGCCACCGTTGCCAACAGGATCTGTTCCGCCTCCGACATCTGATCTTCGCGCAGGACGAAAATGCCGCCGCGTTTGCCAAGCCATTTGTCACTTCTTGTGCGCCGCAACAGACGGTAAATGACTCCCTGGAAATTCTGGTCATAGCTGGTCTCGCGGCGGTTGACGATGACAAGGTCGATCTTGAGTCTCCGTCTGCGCCAATAATGATGGGCACGCAGCAGTTCATTTAGCAGCCCAAGATCCTTTTGCTCTTTGAGCGAGAGCAGCAGGATCGGGTAATCGCCGGAGATCCCAAAGGCCCACAGTCCCGACTGGCCGAGTTTGTTACGCGCCAGTATGGATGAATTGGAGCGTAATGTCGGTGCCGGATAAAGCAGTGCGGAAAGAAGCTTTTGGATCTGTGCCAAGGCGGGTGAAGAAAGCCCGATCTGCGTTAATTCCTGTTCTGCCTGCATATGTGCATCTGTAAAGGCTCTGATAACGTAATGCCACTGGCGATACTGTACTGCCAAATCCAATGCTTCTTCGCGTGAGGGGGCTGCCAGGGTGACAAATGCCAGTTGCCGTGAATCGTAACCGGGAACGCTTATCTGTGCCTGGAGTGCAAATATTGGATCCAGTGTGTTGGCCATGTTTATCAGCCCGGAACCATGTTGCAGAGCAGCGGGGTTGCGCGGCGTGTACCCACGGCCCAGAAAACGGCGCCGATCCGTTTCGTATCCGATTACATCCAATGCGCCGTCTTCGTCGACTACAAAGTGCGCCAGATAGATCGGCTTATCGTCCGCCGAGCGGGGCCTCCGTCGGAACAAAAGGATGTTTTCGCTGGCAATGTATTCGCTCTCGATGAAAAGCTTGTTGTAGGCGGGATGACGCTGGTCTGTCCACTGAGGCGAGAGGATGACCTCGGCAAAGCTTGTCAGAACGAGGTCTCGGGCAGATCCGTCATGATTTGTCAGACTCAAGCGCCTGATTTCCACATCCGCCTCTGCTGCGATCGTAACCTGCATCTGGGATGTAATGGTCTTGTCGCGCCGCATAAATTCCGCGGCATGAGGAGAAAAGCGTACATCCAGTTTATCTGCTGAAATTGCAGTGGGTTGGTGCGTGGTAGACCACAACCGACCTGTCTGCATATCCTGAATGTAGACATACGTGCCGTATTGGTCCAGTGTTGTGTCGGCGCGCCAGCGCGTCAGATCGACATCCTGCCACCGGCTGTATCCGCTTCCAGCAGCCGTAATCAGCAGACCGTAGTTACCATTTGACAGAAAGTGAACATGCGGATAGGGAGCCTGCGGTTCTGCCTGCCAGGGTTCCAGCGAGATCGGCGCATTGACTGAGTGAACACTCCCAATCTCCTTCGGACGCGCGTATTCGATGGGTGCATACACTGGGATATCTTCCTGGAGTAACAGCTTTACCGTTTCAATATGTGGGTCTGCGTGGAAGCGCTGCACCATGATGTCTTTCCGCAGAAAGTTGCATAAGGAAAGCAGGATCATGCCCTGGTGGTGGGCCATATAAGAACGTACGATGGCGAAGTCCTGTCCTTTGGCCAGACGTTCATCTGTAAAATCGATCGATTCGAATAACCCGTACAGGCCGAACATTTCAAGTTTCTGAAAAAGTTCCAGGTTTTCGATGACGGCCTGCGGTGCATACGGCAGGGCCAGCACGGATGCGTATGGCGCTACGACGTAATCCTCTCCAAGGCCGCGTTTGTAGCCCAGGCCAGGGACCCCAAAGGCGCGGTATTGGTACGCTTGCTGCGAATCGAAATAATAGAAACCGGATTCGGAAATTCCCCAGGGCGTCTGACTGTCCTGTTTGCTGTAGGATATCTGATGCTTGACCGCTGCGCGACAGCTCTGATCCAGCAGGGTGTTGCGATAGCGCTTGGTCAACAGTATCGGCATGAGATATTCGAACATCGTACCGCTCCATGAAAGCAGGGTGCGCATTCCCTCTAGCTGTGTGATTGGACGCGCCAGATAGAGCCAGTGACTTTGTGGTACATCACCCTTGGCAATGGCCACCAGACTGGTCAGACGAGCTTCTGAAGCCAGCAGATCATAGTAGCTCGAATCAAGCATGCCTGTGTCGACGTTATAACCGATATGAAATACTTTTCGGCGCGGGTTGTAAAGGAATCGGAAATTCATGGCCTGGACGTAGGAAGCGGCATGATCACCCAGACTGCTGAGTTCATCAAGGAGTTCGCCTGCAGCCTTCCCTGCAGATTGGAGACTGGTTGTGAACGTCTCACACCATTCCACCGCTTCCTGTTCCTCCCGATCCAGCAGACCACGCAGGCGCGCCAGTATTTCAGTTGCCTGGTCGCAGATCGCGGGAATAGCCTGAAGCGCTGGTCTGGACGGAAGAGCAGCTTGCAACTCATTCCATACAGACCGCAGATCTGGCTGCAGATTGGGGCGCCTGAACAACACGGGTGTCTGTGCAAGGGCCAGCGACCAGGGATAGAGGTGTTCCATATCGCTCTGTATGTTTTGCAGGTGATGGCGGGTACGCTCGATCCAGCTGGACAGTCGTCTGATGGTCGGTGAATCGAGGCGTTTGGCTGACGCCTCGACAACTTTTGCCAGCAGTTTCTCCATTTCCACGCGCCCTTCGTCGAACAGTTTCAAGAGGAGCCCGGATGAGTCTTCAGACGATTGATGCAGGTTCTCTGCCTGTTCGCGCAGCGTGGATATTACATTGCTCAACTCGCTGGCTTTCTTGCCCAGTTTGGCTTCCCGCAGGGTCATATCCAGCATATCCAGGGTATCGATCAACCCCTCCCAACGCATGATAGGCTTGCTGCCGACATCCATGCATCCTTCCCGTAAAGCGATAAGGCTGGCAGCCAAATTGCCGTTATCCACTGTTGAAATATAGCGGGGTGGTAGGGGCTCCAGTGTGCGCGTGTCGTACCAATTTAGAAGGTGTTTACGATGTTTTTCAAGCTGGTCCATTCCATCGAAGGTGTTTCGAATTCGTATGGCTAGTTCACGGAGTCCAATGTATCCAAGGTCATAGGCGGAAAGCGTGGAGAGCAACAGCAGGCCGATGTTGGTCGGTGATGTACGATGGGCAACGATGCCCCGTGGTTCTTCCTGAAAGTGGTCTGGTGGGAGCCAGTGATCCTCTGGCCCAACAAAACGCTCGAAATATAACCAGGTGCTGCGTGCAAGCAATCGCAGTTGCTTGGTCTGAGATGAGTCAAGTCCTTTTCGTCTATAAGTGTAACGCCGGCTGATCTTGGTTGCAATATATGGTGACGCCGCCCACGTCACCAGGAACGGCGTGGCCAGCCAGAGAGCCATTGGATTGACTGCGACCAGCACGAAAAAAAGAAATAGGGAGATGAAAGGGGCGAACATCATTTCGTTCCAGGCGATCTGGACTTTCAGATCCCGCCCAAAGATTCTGACGGTGTGGGCTGCGGTAACCCATTGGAGCAAACGTTTGCGTGTGATGATCATGCGCACGATCGTTGTTGCAATCGCGTCCAGGGCGATAATGGCTTCGTGAGGTAAAAATATAACCTGTAATAAGGAGCGTAGTATCGCCTGCTGTCCAGGACGTGAGGTTGCGTCTGGATGCTGGTCATCTCGGCGGGCACGCAACACGGCAATGATGCCGAATATAGTCGACAAGAAATAAGGAAAGAGCGCCAGCGCAATCCAAAACCAGCTCAGACCCGGTAGAAACAGCCAACCGCCAAATATGAGCCCTAGGATCGCCGGGCTGGTGAGACTGCGTCGCAGATTATCAAACAATTTCCATCGATCGATGGCAGAAAGATCGCTTGGATTCCTGCCCTTTGTGCGATGTGGAATTACCGGCATCAGCCAGGGGAAGAGCTGCCAATCACCCCGTATCCAACGGTGAAGACGATGC
>DATHRQ010000524.1:0-5056 GCA_035465095.1 Anaerolineales bacterium
CGCATTCTGCTGGAAAACTATTGGGAGAAACCCGAAGAGACGGTCACGCCCCCGCGTCTGCTGGACGGGAATGACCTGTTGAAGGAATTAAGCCTTGAACCCGGACCGATCGTTGGTCGATTGCTGGAATCCATCCGTGAGGCACAGGCAACGGGAAGAATTTCGACCCGTGAGGAAGCGGTTCTCTTTGCCCATGACGAAAAGAAAAAATTGGAGGCCGAATAAACATCGTCTACTTCGACCTTGAAAGCCAGAAACTATTTCACGAGGTGCCCGGCGGACGCGACCCGTCCAAACTTTTATTGGCCTGCGGCGTGACCTGGTCCACAGAACGGAATGATTTTGCCATGTATTGGGAACAGGATGTTCAGGATCTGATCGCTGAATTGAAGTCGGCAGATCGTGTGATTGGCTTTAACATCATCAGTTTTGATTATGAGGTTTTGAAACCTTATGCGCCGGATGAAAACTTCCGCGCCTTTCGCTCGACCGATATGCTGCAGGATATTTTCCTCACTTTGGGATTTCGCATCAGCCTCGATTCGATCGCAAAAGCGACGCTTGGTACGACGAAAACAGCAGATGGGATACAATCTGTGGAATGGTTTCGGGAAGGTCAATTAAACAAAGTGGCCGAATATTGCAAAGTAGACGTGGAAATCACACGGCAGGTTTATGAGTTTGGGCGCGATAATGGATTTGTGCATTATCATTCAAAGTTGGGCAGCAAATTAAAGGTATCTGTAAATTGGAAATGAAAAAAGGAGACTTAAATGAATAAAGTAAACGTTAATGGAATCGAACTTGCCTACACGCGGCAGGGAGAAGGAACTCCGCTGGTGCTGCTGCATGGTTTTCCACTCGATCATCACGCCTGGGATGAGATCGCGCCTCTGCTCGAAAACACATTTGACCTGATCATCCCCGACCTGCGCGGATTCGGAGACTCAACCACGGTTGATTCGGTCTATACAATGGACGATCTCGCCTCTGACATTGCCGGGCTGCTCGATCAGCTTGGAATCGAAAAGTCGGCGCTTGCCGGGCACTCCATGGGCGGCTACGTGGCGCTGGCCTTTGCGCGGCTTTACCCCGAGCGGGTTCGCGGACTGGGACTCGTTTCGACACAGGCCCTGGCTGACGCACCAGACCGCAAGGAAGGGCGGTACAAAACCGCGGCAGATGTAGCCGAAAATGGGATCGGCGGGGTTGTGGATGCAATGACAACGAAGTTTACATCCGATGTGGGGTTGCAGGAATTCTCACGCAATTCAATGGAGGCGCAGCAACCTGCGGCCTATATCGGTGCGCTCAAGGCCATGGCAGAACGGCAGGATTCCACAGCCCTGCTGGAATCGCTGGAATATCCGGTCGTGATCATTCACGGCAACGAGGATGCTTTGATCCCCATCGACCGGGCGCACGAAATGAAAGAAGCGATCCCGCATGCACATTTTGTCGAAGTGGAGGCGGCGGGTCACATCCCCATGCTGGAGGCGGTGAAGCAGACGGCTGAAGGGTTGAAACATCTTGCGTAACAAAAACCCCGTCACAAGAAAATGTGACGGGGTTTTTGTTATTTGGAAACAAATGTCGGCGAAGAGCGATGCGCGATCTTTACGAGGCGGTTGGCCGGGTCAACACATCGCTCGAGGCAGAAGCAGGTGACGTCCCATTTCGATGGACAACCCGGTTGATGTGAGCGATCAGGATACGGCTCGGGGTTGGTTTCGTCAGATAGTCGTCGGCGCCTGCATCGAGTACACTCGCCACCATCGAGGGATCGTTCAGAGCCGAGAGCACGATGATGGGCACTTTGCTGAAAGAGCGCACCTCTTTGCAGATCTCCCACCCGTCCATCTCGGGCATCATCAGATCCAGGATCACAAGGTCGAATTTTTCGTCGCGGATCATCTCCATGCCTTCAACACTGTTGTTAGTGACTTCAACCTCGAAACCGTGAGAGCGCAGGAGGACAGACAGAAGATCTGTTACAGCAGTATCGTCGTCAATTACAATAATTTTCGTTGTCATAAGTAAATATCCTATCGTGAGCCAATTATCATCCAATAATCGGTGAATCAACTTTGCAGGGTATTAACAGAATAACATGAATTATTACACACAAAATCCCTGACAATCGTACAAAAGCCTAAAATATACTTGTGGTAAACTTCACACTCAAAAGCAGGAATTCTTATCCATTTTGGAGGATTATATGGCTGGAAAATCAACAAACAAAAAAAATGCAAAAAAAGGTGCAAATCGAGCAAAAAAGTGGGTCTATCTTTTTAAAGAAGTCAAATTAGCCGAAAAATATGCAGGCTCGTGGGAGGGTGTACGCTCACTCCTGGGGGGCAAGGGTTCGGGGCTGGCCGACATGACGCGGGCAGACGTCCCCGTGCCGCCTGGTTTTACGATCACCACCGAGGCTTGTAATGAGTTTCGCAAAAAGGGCGAATTCCCCGCCGGGATGTGGAAACAGGTCCTCGAGGCGATGAAAAACGTGGAAAAACGGGCGGGCAGGAAGTTCGGTGATCCGTCCAATCCTCTGTTGGTCTCCTGTCGTTCCGGCGCAAAATTCTCGATGCCTGGCATGATGAACACCGTGCTAAACATTGGATTGAACGATGAGGTCGTTGCGGGAATGGTCGAATCGACCGGCAATCCGCGCTTTGTATGGGATCTGTACCGCCGCCTGATCGAAATGTTCGGGGAAACCGTGTTCAACCTGGACGATGAAGTCTTCGAACATCCCATGGCCGAATTAAAAGAGAAACGCGGCTATAAAGTCGATACCGAAATAACCGCAGAGGACTGGGAGGAACTGGTTGCCACCTTCAAAAAGGTCTTCAAAAAGCACGTCGGCTTCGATTTCCCGCAGGATGTTTATGAGCAGCTCAAATATGCAACCAAAGCCGTCTTTGAATCATGGAGCGGTAAACGCGCCGTCGATTACCGCCGCGCGACAAACATCTCTGACGATCTCGGAACTGCCGTCAATATTCAAACAATGGTATTCGGCAATACAGGCGACGACTCCGGCACCGGCGTGGCGTTCACGCGCGATCCATCCACAGGCGAGAAGACAATGCTGGGCGAGTATCTTTTGAACGCGCAGGGCGAGGACGTGGTGGCTGGCATTCGCAACGCACAACCGATCAGCCAGCTGGCGGAAGAAATGCCCAAAGCCTACAAGCAGTTCATGGACATCACCAAAAAGCTGGAAAAGCATTATAAGGAAATGCAGGATGTCGAATTCACCATCGAAAACGGTAAACTGTGGATGCTTCAGACCCGCGACGGAAAACGCACAGCCAAGGCCGCAGTAAAGATCGCTGTGGATATGGCAAAGGAAAAACTTATCACCAAGGAAGTGGCGGTGATGCGCGTCAGCCCGGAGACCGTGGACTCGTTATTGCATCCGCAATTCGAACACGATGCCATGACCGAGGCAGAGGACGACGGTTCCGTCTTTGCGAAGGGCGTCAACGCCTCGCCCGGCGCAGCGGTGGGGCAGGTCTATTTCGATGCCGATACAGCTGAGGAGATGGCGAAGGAAAAAGGGCAGGAAACGATCATGGTGCGCCCGTTCACCAAACCGGATGACGTACACGGCATGATCGCCTCACAGGGCGTGCTTACCAGCGAAGGCGGCGCGACATCACATGCAGCAGTCGTCGCCCGTCAGTTCGGTATACCGTGCGTTGTGGGCGCTTCTGCGATCAAGATCGATCTTGAGAAGCGGCAGATGACCGTTGGCAAAGTCATCGTCAAGGAAGGGGATTGGGTCTCTGTGGATGGAAATACCGGCAAAATATTCATCGGTAAGATCCCTACGATCTCACCCTCGCTGGAAGAACAAACCGATCTGCTGACACTCCTGAAATGGGCGGACGCCATTACCGCACGCAAGGACATCCGCAAATCACCCAAAGGCGGACCAACGCGCGGTCTGCAGGTTTGGGCCAATGCGGATTATCCCAAGGATGCGCAGCGCGCCCGCTCGTACGGCGCCGTGGGCATCGGTCTTTGCCGCACCGAGCACATGTTCTTTGAACCCGAGCGGCTGCCCATCGTTCAGGACATGATCCTTTCTGAAACCAGCGAAGGCCGTACGGCTGCGTTGGACAAACTACTCCCGCATCAACGCAAGGACTTCGACGGTCTCTTCGAGGCGATGGACGGCTACCCGGTCATTATCCGCCTGATCGACCCGCCTTTGCATGAATTCATGCCCGACGAGGAAAAACTTCTCGAAGAAGTCATCAGGATGCGCGTCGAAGGCAAGACCCGTGGCTTGAAGAAAAAGGAAGAACTGCTCGCCACCATCAGGGGCTTGCACGAATCCAACCCGATGATGGGCATGCGCGGTGTGCGATTGAGCATTTCCATGCCTGAGATCGTGGAGATGCAGGTGCGCGCCATCTTCGAAGCTGCAGCGGACTGCACATTGCGCGGCATCAAGGTCAAGCCTGAGGTGATGATCCCGCTGACGGGCACGGTCAAGGAACTGGAATGGATCCAACCAAGACTGGTGCGCATCGCTAAAGCCGTCATGAAAGAGAAGAAGGTCAAATTCGCCTACAAGTTCGGTACGATGATCGAAATCCCCCGCGCTGCTTTAACAGCGGAAGAAGTTGCCGAGTTTGCAGAGTTCTTCTCCTTCGGCACGAACGACCTGACGCAAATGACCTACGGCTACTCACGCGATGATGCTGAACGCAACTTCCTCGTCACCTATCAGGAACAGGGCATCCTTGAGAAGAATCCCTTCCAGTCGATTGACCGCGAGGGCGTGGGCCGGTTGATGGAGTGGGCCATTGCAGAGGGACGCAAAACCCGCCCGAATCTGGAAGTGGGCATCTGCGGTGAACACGGAGGCGACCCGGATTCAATCGAATGGTGTCATCTGATCGGCAACAACTATGTATCCTGCTCACCGTTCCGGGTGCCGATCGCACGTCTGGCTGCGGCACATTCGGCCTTGAAACACAGCGGACAGAGTATTCCGGAAGATAAGTAAGAGCATAGAAAGTAGAAATCAAAAATGGGA
>DATHRQ010000525.1:0-1726 GCA_035465095.1 Anaerolineales bacterium
ACGTTCACAGAAAGGATCGTGCTCAACGGCGATTCCTGGCGGCTGTCATAGATACCGATCACCTTTTCGAGCCAGACCACGCGCTGATTGGTAACCACGTAATAGTCATTCCCCCAATCGACCCACGTCCAGACGATCCAACCCACTACGGCGATAAAGCTCAGGAGTGAAGCCAGCGCCACAATGGCATACGGAAGAATAACGATCCAGGCATACAGGAATGCAAGTGGAACGATCAGCAGCAGTATAGGTGGGATCAAGCTCTCGATCAAAACAATGTTATGCTTGCGCGCCAGAAAATAGACCACCTCATCCTGCCGTAGCCACTTGAAACGCAGTGTACGCGCCAGTTGACGGCTGCGCACAGCAATATCCATGTTCGAGCGGAGTTGAGGAAATTTTCTTAAGTATTTCTCGAAACTTTCGCGAGACAATATCAGCAAACGTGTATCACTAGTCGCTACAACAGTGCCAGACCGCGTGCGACGTGCGATCAATCCCATTTCGCCAAAATAATCGTTCTTCTCGAGCACCGCAAGCTGTATCTCTTCCCCCTCCTGTTTGCGGACAATGCGAACGTTCCCGCTGTAGATCAAATAGAAACTTTCAGATTTACTGTTTTGCTCGAAGACCACATCGCCCTCAGCGTAGGCGGCCTCCTCCATCTCATCCGCGATGATCTCAAGCTCTTCATCGTCCATGCCATAAAAGAGATGGATCTTCCTCAAAAAAGCGATTCGTTCATACGTATCAACCACGGTCTGATTCTATCAAATTTCCCGCACGATGGCGCAGCCATAGGCCGGCATCTCTGTCAGCGCAGGTAAACGCCCATCGATCAACGATTCAACCGCCTCGTCCAGAAAGAAGCGGGTTGCTTTCCGATTGCGGAAGGTGACGTCGTCCACAGCGCCGCGATAACGCAGGATGCCGTCTCGATCCACCACAAAGACATGCGGAGTCGTGATCGCTTCATACAGATCTGCGACGATATGCTCCGCATCCAACAGGACCGTTGGCAGGCCCCGGGCTCGAGCAGCCGCCTCCACGCTTTGAGCGGATTCATTGCTATTCGCAGCGATGGAAAGCAGCGCCACCTCCCCATTCCATTTCGCGATTAACTTCAATAATAATTCGTCTGCCCGTTCCGAATGCGGACATTCACACGACCAAAAGTTGAGGATGACGATCCTGCCGCGATATTCACTTAATGTATGCGACCTCCCTTGCAGGTCGGGCAATTCAAAATCGGGCGCAGGTTGGTTGAGTTTCATCATAATAGGATTATATCGTCCAATCTGACCTTGTGAGGCGTGATTGCTGGGAAGAAGTGATCTCTCCGTAAATCAGGAGATTGCCACGCCCACTCGCCGTTTAAGGCTCGGGGCTCGCAATGACGGACACAAAGCCGCGTGATAAAATCCCATCCATGAAGAAATGGCAGTTCTGGCTGGGCGTGTTGATCAGCATACTTTTTATATGGCTCGCCCTGCGCGGTTTGAAACTCGATGAGTTTTTGGGTGCGGTAAGGCAGGCAAATTACATCTGGTTGCTACCCGGCATCGGTGTGTATTTCATCGGCGTGTGGATTCGGGCATGGCGGTGGCATTACCTGCTTGGCCCCATCAAGAAGATCCCAACGAAGACCATGTTCCCCATCACAACCATCGGCTACATGGGCAACAATATCTACCCCGCCCGCGCAGGCGAAGTGTTACGAGCAGTG
>DATHRQ010000526.1:0-6467 GCA_035465095.1 Anaerolineales bacterium
TCCTCCCCGACGACCGTGCGCGTATAGCTGATGGGGTAACAGCCCAAATCCCAGATACTGCCGCCACCCCACTCGGGATTTAGGCGCACGTCCCCCTCCCGGGATAGGACAAAGCTGAAGGAGCCGCGAATCAGCTTCAAAATCCCGAGTGAACCGTTCCTGACGAGTTCCTGTACCTTCAAGGTTTGCGGATGATGACGATACATAAATGCCTCGGCAACCACACGTCCATGCTTGTGCGCAGCCGCTTTGATCGCATCCACTTCCTCCACACTGAGAGCAAGGGGCTTTTCGCATAGAACATGTTTACTTGCTTCAACAGCCTTGATCGTCCATTCGGCGTGCAGATGGTTCGGAAGCGAGTTGTAGATAACATCGATGTCGGCATCAGCAAGCAGGGCTTCATACGAGCCATGCGCGCGTTCGATCTTTCTATCCCTGGCATACGCATCCGCAGACTCTTGCGTGCGCGAGCCGACCGCCAAAAGACGATTTCGCTTTGAAATCTGAAGCGGCGGAATGAGAGCTCGGTTGATGCGTGCCGTTGAAAGCAACCCCCAATTGAGCATTTTGTCAGGCATAAACTATCCTTTAAGCGAGCCTGCCAAAAGGCCGCGCAGGAAATATTGACCAAGAAAGATATAGATCAATAGCGTTGGCAGCGCTGCCAGAAACGACCCGGCCATTTGAACGTTCCAACTGATGATCTGACTCCCGGCCATGTTATTTAATGCAACCGTAATGGGCCAATCCTGGTTGCCGGTCAGGATGACCGCAAAGAGAAAGTCGTTCCACGAAGCAGTGAACTGCCAGATCAGCACAACAACAAAACTTGGAATGGAAATTGGCAAAAGTATGTGCCGGTATACTCCCAGCATGTCTGCGCCGTCGATGCGGGCGGCCTCCAATAATTCCTGCGGCAGGCTTGCATAATAGTTTCGGAATGTAAGTGTGGTAATGGGTATCCCATAGATAATGTGCGTAAGGATCAGCCCCGGGATGCCTTTCAAGCCAATCGCGCTCATAAATTGAACGAGCGGAATGATGATGCTTTGATAGGGTATGAACATTCCAAACAAAAGAAGCGGAAAGATGATATCTGCGCCTTTGAATTTCCACTTTGCCAGAACAAAGCCATTGATCGAACCGAGGAAGGATGAAATAATGGTGGCGGGTATGACCAGCAGAAAACTATTCTTCAGCGAGGGTGCAAGATTTTCATACGCAGAAACGTAGTTGTCAAACGCAAGGCCGCGCGGCAGATCCCACATGGTTCTCAAGTCTACTTCGTCGAATGCCTTGAAGCCGGTTACAAGCATCACATACATCGGAATAAGATAGAACCCAGCCATCAAGATCAAGGGGATATAGAGAAAATTCTTGCTTGTCTTATTCATTGCTGCCCCTCAGATCTCAACGTGTAAATCAGGTAGGGGATGATAAGCACTGCCACGCTCACCAGCAGGAGCGTCCCTATGGTGGCCCCACGGGCATAGAACAATCCATCAAACGTGCTTTGCCACATGTAAATGGCCGGGACATCCAGGGGCAGCTGTTTCCCGGCGGTCGCGATGATCAGATCGAACACCTTCAGCGAAATATGTCCCAAAATAATCAGGACACTGAGGGTCACAGGCGTGAGGATCGGCAAAATAATATGACGATAGATTTGCCATTCGCTGGCTCCGTCGATGCGGGCGGCCTCGCGCAGGTCATTGGGAATACTGCGCAAACCTGCCAGATATAACGCCATGGTATATCCAGACATCTGCCAGATCGCGGCCAAAGCGATTGCCGCAATCCCCCAGGTCGGCGTGGTGTGCCAGCGATTGACCAGAAAATCCAGATTGAGGTTGGTAAACAGAAGGTTTAAACCGCTCAACCTTGACCCTTCGGCAGGATTCATCAGCCAGCGCCAGACAACGCCGGTCACAATAAACGATATCGCCATGGGGAAGAGGAACAAAGTTCTAAAGAATCCTTCACCTTTCAACCCCTGATCAAGGAGAACCGCCAGTAAAAAGCCAACAATGACACAGCCAAGAATGAACGTAACTGAAAAAATGATCGTATTGCGGATGTCCACATGGAAGCGGGGGTCGGCAAATAACTGTATATAGTTATCGAATGCCGCCCATGAATAATCCGGCGTCAGGCCTTTCCAATTACTAAAGGAGACACGAATTGACCATCCGATAAAAACATAGACGAAAATAAATACTGCAATGATGGACGGCAGAACAAGCAGAAAGGAGAGATAGCGGTCCTTGTTCTTTAGCATGGTCAACCTCTCTCTAAAAGAAATGGGGCTTGCCAGTCGGCAAGCCCCATTGTACTAGTTATCCGAACCTACTGGCAAGCGCCTGATGATTCGCAGGCAGCTACAAGCGCAGACTGGAAGGCTTCGATATCCTGGTCAGCAACGAACAAGCCAAGCGCAGTATCGATTTCGGTCTTCCAGGAGTCATTGGCTACAACGCCATGCGTGAGCGAGCCAACAACAACGTCGGTGGACCAATCATCCATCGCAGACTGGAGGTATTCGCCGAACAGTGATGCATCACAATCTGTGCGGGCACAGATCGAACCCTTGATCGGATTGAAGGCTTCCTGCCCCTCTTTAGAGCCGGCGATCTCCAACCACGCGATCGTATTTTCGCGATGGGGAGCACCGGCGGCCAACACGAAGGAATCGGACAGGAACTGGAATACGCCATCGGAACCGGGTGTTGCAGCCCAGCCGTAATCGACATTGGCTTCCTTTTCCAGTTCAATGAAATACCCTGCCGCCCAGTCGCCCATTACGTTGAACGCCGCATCGCCGTTGATGACCAGCAGGGATGCATCCTGCCAGCTCAGGGAAGCTGCGTCGCTGTTGGCGTAGGTAAGTGCCTTCTGGAAGTTTTCGAGCGCAGTTGTGACTTCAGCGCTGCCCCAGTCGGTCGAGCCGTCCCACAGGCCGTTGTAGGCTTCGGCGCCGAGCGTGCCAAGCAGAACCGTCTCGAACAAATGGAGTTGTGTCCACTGCTCGCCGAGGGCAAGAGGCGTAACGCCGGCAGCCTGCAAAGTGTCCATGGCGGAGAACCATTCATCAATGGTCGTCGGGACAGATACACCGTTCTCTTCCAGCACTGCCGGGTTGTACCAAAGCACATTGGCGCGATGGATGTTCACTGGGACGGAATATACGTTTCCATCCTGAGACATAAGCGGGATCAACGTCTCGGGCATGACATCATACCAACCCTGCTCCTCGTAAAGGAAGTTAAGTGATTCGAGCTGACCGCCGGCAACATAGGTGCCGATCAACTCCTGACCGGCATGACCCTGCCAGGTATCGGGCGGGTCGCCAGCCTGCAAACGTGACGCCAGGACCGCACGGGCGTTCGTGCCTGCGCCGCCCGCAACCGCAGCGTTGATAAACTCGACATCGGGATATCTTTCATTGTAGATCTCGATCATCTTTTCAAAGCCAGCGGCTTCACCGCCGCCTGTCCACCATGAGAACACTTCAACCTGCCCGCCATCGGCGGGAGCATCTGTGGCCATAGGAACTTCCGTGGCAGCGGGTGCACAGGATGCAAGCGCAATGGAAACGATCATCATTACGCTTGTCAATAGAAATAGTCTTTTGTTCATTCTTTTCTCCTAAGTTTTAGTAAAGGTATTTACGATCAATCATTGGGTGATCATACATGTATATATACCGCGCCTTGCACACCACCTCCTTTCAACAGTAGATGGATACCACGAGTTGTTTTTTGACTGCACCCACAACTATATCAGATTCAAAAGGGAATACTACTGTATTTTTTATTGTTAAACAGGGACATTTTTCTATTTTTACCTGCTCTATGATCTCGAACGTTAAAGTTGGAATTATGAGTCTGCTTCAGGATCATCAGCACGGTCATTATTAAATCCATCATCATTTCCACTATGTTCCCGAAATGCCTTGCGGACAATCTCAAACAACTCTTGAGCACCTCTACTATTCTCGACGGAAATCTCCCGCTTTGATGCGGCCTGCATCAAGGGAATATCATTCTGTTCTAAAAACGTATCAGAAAATCCGATCCTTGATACGATGAAATAGGCGTAATCCATTATTTCTGGCTCGTCAGAGTATTGCTTCAATCCTTCCAGAATCCATTCCACAACCAGATCGCGGAACCCGTCGACCATTTCTCCCACAAAACCTGGCTCACTCGGTTGTTTAACATCAAACCACCAGGCATCGTAATTATCGTAAAAGCGATTGCAAAGATGATAGGCAATATAAAAACGTGAGCGAATTGGATCGGGAGAGTTCGACAGGTATCCTTCCACCATCTGAACAAAATCGTCATCTCGATAACCAACGGTTTTGGATAAACCGTACAGCATGGATATTGGCTCCAATTCCAACTGCTCTATCTTGGTACGAAATTCATCACGCACAGCGGCCCAATCAAAAACGGTCTGTGGGGCTCCCACTGAGAAATTATTCATGCCAGCTTCCTCAAATCTTCCTCGCCAATGATCTTTACACCCAGCGCCTGCGCCTTATCAAACTTGGAGCCTGGGTTTTCACCCAGCACGAGATAGCTCGTCTTCCTGCTGACACTCCTCACCACCTTGCCCCCATGAGATTCAATAAAGGCCTTTGCATCATTGCGAGAGAACGTTGGTAATGTTCCCGTGACAACGAACGTCAAACCGGCAAACACGTCGGACTTTTGACCTTCAACCTTAGACCTTTTACCTTCAGGCCACATCCCCACTTTTTTTAACTTCTTCAATACTTTTTGATTAGCAGGACGAGCGAACCACTCCACAATTGCCTCAGCGATATTCGGACCAACCCCTGCGATCTGCATCAACTCTTCCACTTTGGCCTGAGACAACGCATCAAGGTCAGAGTAGGTCTGCGATAAATCCCGGGCCATTACTTCACCCACGCCGTGAATCCCCAGGGCGGAAATGAATCTCGCGAGAGACTGTCCCTTCGAATTCTCGATCGATGTCAACAGATTATCGGCTTTTCTATCCTTGAAACCCTCAAGCGCGAGCAACTGCTCTTTTGTGAGCGTGTACAAATCCGCCACATCCTTGACGAGACCTTCCTCGATTAGTTGCTCAACGATCTTGATTCCCAGCCCAACAATATCCATTGCGCCCCGTGAGACGTAATGTTCGATGTTTCGCACCAACTGTGCGGGGCAGGCAGCATTGACGCAATACCAGGCCACCTCTCCTTCGAAATGCTCCACAGGTTGACCGCATGCAGGGCATTTCGTCGGCGGCTTATATTTTTTCTCCCTGCCGGAACGCGCCTCCAAAACAGGACCGATCACATACGGAATCACTTCTCCGGCACGCTTCACCAACACACGGTCACCAATACGAATATCTTTTTCCGCAATGAAATCAAAATTATGCAACGTCGCGCGTTCAACGACCACGCCGCCGATCTCAACTGCCTCCAGCACAGCATATGGTGTCAGCACACCTGTACGACCTACCGCGACACCAATGTCATTCAGAGTCGTCGTCACCTCACGCGCAGGGAACTTGAACGCCACCGCGCCGCGCGGGTCCTTGCCCACAAAGCCCAGCTCGTCGGCAAGCGTCAGGTCATCGATCTTGATAACGATCCCATCCGCTTCATAAGGCAACGTGTCGCGACCTTCATTCCACGTTTCGGCGTAGGCAATCGCATCCTCCAAATTATCAAACCGCTTCGAGACATCCGATACCGGAAAGCCCAACTCCTTGAGATATTGCAGAATCTCCCATTGTGATGTTGGGACGTCCCCACCCTCGGAATGGACGATCTGATACACCAGTAACGTGATCGGTCGTGAGGCTGTCAGCTTCGGGTCAAGCTGACGCAATGCGCCTGCCGCCGTATTCCTTGGATTGAGATACGTCCTTCCGCCTGCCTCCGCAAGTGTACGATTTAACTGTTCGAAATCCTTGTTCGGGATAAACGCCTCGCCTCTGACCACCAGATAGTTGGGCACTGGCAAATCGGCATTTGCCTCCACCGGTATCTTGAGCGGAATCGCCCGCACCGTCCGCAAATTGGATGTGATGTCCTCGCCCACTTCGCCATTTCCGCGCGTTGCGCCCTGCACAAACAGCCCATCGCGATAATGCAGCACGACAGACAACCCATCGATCTTCGGCTCGACCACAAACTTCGCACTCTTAACGCGATCGTCGATCCTGGCGATCCGTTCAAGCCAGGCGCGCGTGTCGTCTGCGCCAAAGGCATTCGCCAGTGAGAGGATGGGCGCAGGGTGGCGGACCTTGTCGAATCGGTCGGCAGGTTTGGCACCGGCACGCTGCGTCGGCGAATCGGGCGTGATCCAATGCGGGTGCCCGGATTCGATCTCCTTGAGTTCGTTCAGCAGTGTGTCGTATTCCAGGTCGCTGATGACGGGTGCATCCAGCACGTGATAACGATAATTGTGCGCATGGAT
>DATHRQ010000527.1:0-4074 GCA_035465095.1 Anaerolineales bacterium
TACGTCAACGGCAACCGTCCGCCCAGGATAGTCACAAAAACGTGGGTCTGCCCTTGGCGGGTCAGGGCGTTGCAATGGGCGCGCAACCCGAAATATGTTTCACGCGCCCGCGCGGCGAAACATATCGATGACATTCTGGACTGTCTCTTAGGGATGGTCAGTCCATCATTGACGCTCGGCCTACTCCTGTGTGAGCAAGAAGGCCACCAGGTCGTTGATCTGCTGTTCTGACAGTGTTTCGCCATAGTTTTGGAACATCAGGCCCGGCATGAAACCTTCCGTCACATGAGCATTCGGCTCGACGATGGACTGTCTGAGAAAATCCTCCGCCGACATGCCTTCCACGGCGCTTGCGGCGACCGTCGCCGCGTCCGCCAGTGACGGCCCTACCAAGCGCACGCCAGGCTGCAGAGAATGGCAGGTTACGCAACCGGGCGTACTGCCGATTGTCATCTTTTTGAACAGCACTTCACCCGCCGCTGCGCTATCTGCGACTTCGTTCGTATCTTGTACGGGCGGAGCGGTATCGACTACTTCTGGTGCGGACGCATCGGTGCCGGCAACCGGACCCGGCGATGGCGATGAGTCACTTTCACCCCCGCCACAGGATGCAAGCAACAAGACCAGGGGAAGACAACTTATAAACGATCGCATGCAGGACTCCTACCCGAAGCCGGGTTTTTTGTGTGAAAGGGTGACCGGACCAAATATTCTACACCAAGGCCTGTGCTGTCAGGCGCGGGGCAGGGCGCTACAATACCCCCACCAGCTTCAGGCCCCAGACTGCCCGGGTGGCGAAACAGGTAGACGCAAGGGACTTAAAATCCCTCGGCCGCAAGGCCATGCCGGTTCGAGTCCGGCCCCGGGCACCAATCACAGCAACGTTTTCAGCGGATCACGCCCGATTCGGCAGAAATTCCAACGGTAGTCAGTGACGGTTTCAGTGACGGTTTCGCCGCTTTCCGTTGCAGGCCATACCCAAGCCAGGGCAGGGCAGGGCAGCGAAACGCGCTCAGGATCGTCTACAGGCGGCTTTGCAGGTGGACGATTAGAGTCGCTACTAACCCAAAAGCGGAACTGAACCGAATCTAGGGCTAGTTTCCGCTTCCGACCCAGAAGAGAACTTGGGAGTTGAATTTCAACAATGGCCGGAAACGGCCACAAGCGGACATTGACCTAAATTACCACTACCGACCGTGAGCGGTAATTCATGTGATCCTGATTTCGTAGAGCAAGCACGATTGGACTTGCGGAGAGCAAAACCAGAAATCTTAGACTAGAGTTAATAGTGGAAACGTCAATACCCCAGTCATTCTTTCCTTCCCACGCTATGGAGGGCTTCACCTATGAGAATTAGAGACATCCTTCAGAAAAAGGGTACAGAGGTGGTGACGATAGAGGCCGGTCGAAACCTCCATGAGGCTATCGACCAGCTAAACAAGCACAGCATCGGCGCTTTGATCGTGACGGGGGAAAGTGAAGAGATTCTCGGCATCATCACAGAGCGAGACATCCTCCGGGTATGCGGGGAACGCTGTAACCGCCTGATTGAACCCCCAGCGCAGAAAGAGACCACTTGCCCATCCCTTGTTCAGGATGTCATGACGAAGGATCTCGTAATTGGCGTTCTCGACGATGATCTCGACTACGTTATGGGGATTATGACGAAAAACCGTGTTCGGCATCTGCCGATTCTGGACGATGGAAGCCTGGTCGGAATCATTTCAATTGGTGATGTGGTAAATGCACATTGGGAAGAGAAGGCATTCGAAAATCGAATGCTGAGGGACTATATTCAAGGACCGGTGCGTTAGCGCTGCCTCGAAGACAGCCAAACCACTGACGAAAGTCTGCTCCTGGCCGATAGCGGAACTCGGTGACGATGCTTTCCCGGGCAAATCAGGCTCCGCTTTTTGGCTCAAAGCAGAACTCAGCCCCATTCAGCCCCTAATGGCCTGTTTCGACCCGAAGCGTAACAAGGCCAACCCCGGGACTGGCCCTTAATGCCGCCTAGCAAAAGGTTGGATACAGTCAAATAATCTGCCGCAGATTCAGGTTGATGTTTCTGATTAATGGTGGATATTGGTTACCATGAGTTCTGATTTGAACAACAATCGCAGGCAGAACGATGAATATTGACTCCATTAACCGATGGCTATCCTTGGCGGCCAACTTTGGTGTTCTCATTGGCATTGTCTTTCTCGCAATTGAAGTTCGTCAGAATTCTGACTACATGGCGTTGCAACTGGAATTTGGACAGCCAACCCAAAAGATTTTTGATAACAACAGAGATTTGCAGAACTCTGCTACAGCGAAGATATTCGCGAAGGCTGTTGAAAACCCCAAAGAGTTGACATTTGAAGAGGGTCTCGTGGCGGCGTCTTTGGTGCTCAATATGTTGAACGAGTGGGAGGATCGGTTCTTGATTGATAAGGCGGGGCTGACCGGCGAAATTGACTGGCAGGAGCACATTTCCGAAAACATCGACTGGACTCTCGGTAGCCAATTTGCGATTGAGATTTACAGGTCCAACAGGATGGCGTTTGAACATGAATTTGTTGATTATGTAGATGGATTGTTACCCCAAGTCCCGGAGCGAGGTACATATACATGGTGGACAGACTTGCAGTCAAAATTCCGAAATTAGGTGTTGATCGAGGATGAATCTTCGAATCCACAAACCGAGCGATTGGCGCTGTGCCAATTTCCCTTTCTGACGGGAAGCAGAACTCCGCACCAATCAATTCCGGCTACGAATTAGTTCCGCTATCCCGAGAGAAGCGGTCATTGGCCTAAAGGATGGACTAAGGGCCGCTAACGACCCTTAGCTGCCATTTGCGGACTTTGAGCTCACATGTTTATTAATGACGCAAAGCCGGCAATCAGAATAGTTTTGAGACAAATAGGAAATGTTTTAATGCACGCGAACGTCCTGTCGTTAGGGTAACAATATGCATAACGTAAAGAGTCTATTTGACATAGTTACCGTACTCGGTCTGCTCATTGGGCTTGGACTCGTAATAGCGCAGCTTCACCAGAATGAGCAGTTGATTAGGTTTCAAATCGCAACTGAGTTTCGATTCAACCAGGACGCTAACAGAGCTGCGGTTAAAGGAGAGGATTTTTCAAAGGCTTTGGCTAAACTTCAAACCGACCCAGAAAGCCTTCGAGTTGATGAGTTGCTTCAGTTTCAGGCTCATGCGCGATCGCTTGTCTCTGAGCTTGATATGCGGCGAGTCTTGGCAACCGTTGGCATTTTTGAAAGCGATTGGAGGACATGGCTCCAGCCCGAGACGTGCGATCTGATGGACAACTCTGTGGGTCGAGCGTGGGTTGAAGCGAAAAGAGCAGAGCAAGTGTGGCTGGAAACGCAAGGAACCGTGCCTTCTCGAGAGCCAGATGATGAGATACTCGACGAGCTTGAACGGCGATTAGGAGAGTGCTCTGAGCGACCTTCATTTCTGAAATCCGTGCGATACGAGCAGCTTCAGTAGAAATCGCCTGGCCAACGGATGCGGCTTGGCATGGATGTCTGCTCCTGGCCAGTAGCAGAACTCAGTGACGATTTACACCAGGGCGGAATAGGTTCCGTTCTCTGGTTTAAAGCGGAACTCAGCCCGATGGAGCCCCTAATGGCCGCTTTCGACCCGAAGCAGAAGAACTATTTGTCTATCAGTTCGCTTCCAATTCCGATGCGATCAGCGTTTGGATACGTACTGTCCTGTCCAGAAACTGCTCCTGCTTATGCTTCATCCAGGCCAACGTCGAATAGAAGTAAACAAGATTATTTGCCAGTTGAGACTTTAGGGGATGCTGCGATTCGAGCCGCAAAATGCCGGGGTCTGGCTGCTTGCTTCGATACATGTCCTTCATCCAATCTGTATGCCACCCGTCAAATATTGTCTGCATGTTAAGGTGCTCTACAAGAAAAGGCACATAGGTGCTGTGGTAGAAATCAAACGTGCCTATACTGTCAACCTTGTTCATTGCATCAATGTCCGCGAGGTACCCTGCCAATTCTTGCCGTAATGTGATGGCGCTGAGCAAATTTAGCTTCCCGGTTGAGACCAACTC
>DATHRQ010000528.1:0-2901 GCA_035465095.1 Anaerolineales bacterium
GGGGAGAACAAACAATGAGCACATTGCGCGTCATATTTCATCTCGCCCGCGCTGATTTTCTTGAACGCGTGCGCCGATACAGCTTTTTGATCATGCTGGGATTGACCGTCTTTCTTGGCTATCAGGTGGCAATAGGGAACATGACCATTGTCCTCGACGAATACCGCGGCGAATTTAACTCGGCGTGGGTTGGTTCAACATTGACTTTTTTTGCGTCGTTCTTTCTTGGCATTTTCGGCTTTTATCTTGTAAAAGGATCGATTGCACGTGACCGTGAAACCGGCGTAGGACAGATCATGGCTGCTACACCGATGACCAAACCCATATACTTAATTGGAAAGTGGCTCAGTAATTTGGCACTGCTCATGATAATGGTGGGAATACTTGCACTAACCGGCATAGGGTTTCAATATATCGCCGGAGAGAACACCAGGCTTGATCTGCTGGCAATGTTTGCCCCGTTTATCATCATCACTTTTCCCTTGTTGGCATTGACTTCTGCTGTTGCTCTGATATTTGAAAGCGTTGATGTTTTAAAAGGCGGAATGGGGAATGTATTGTATTTCATCGCTGCTGTTATTATTTTCCCTGGACTGGATGATTTGAGCAAAACTTCACCCTTCCTTGATGCATTCGAGCCGGTTGGTTCAGCAATTTTTCGGCGAAGTATGACAGCTGCTGCGGGTGCTGCCTTTCCTGAATATGGAGGCGGGTTTGCGCCCGGCAGCCCTGCACCACCACACAGTTTGATTTTTTATTGGGCAGGTGTGGATTGGACGCCTGATATTCTTCTAAAACGATTAACTTTTTTTATACTCGCTGCCATCTTGATTTTCACAGCGGTCCGTTTTTTTGACAGATTTGACTCTGCGCCCGTTAAAACAAAACGGATGAAATCGACCGCGGTCATACCCGAAGCCAAGCCGCCTCTCCAGAAATCATCTGTCATTCACTTATCTCCTCTGCCTCCAGGCTCAACCCGTTTCAATTTTATGCATGTTCTGCATGCGGAAATAACACTTTTATTAAAAGGACAACCCTGGTGGTGGTTTGCTGTTGCAGGACTGCTCGTTCTTACCAGTTTGTTGCTGAAACCGGTTGGTGCAATCTATTCCATAGAAATATTTACGCCTGAATTTGTGCGTCAGTTTCTATTGCCGGGTGTATTGGTTTGGCCTTTATTGATCTGGTCTGCGATGGGCAGCCGTGCAGTTCATAATAACGTCCATCAGTTAACATATTCATCCAAGTCTCCACTTTGGAGGCAGCTTCCGGCCCAATGGCTGGCTGGATTCATCGTCACCCTGTTGGTTGCAAGCGGTGCGATTTTACGTTTGAGTTTGGACGGCGACACCCTTGGGTTGATCGCTTTACTATCAGGAGTATTTTTTATCCCATCTCTTGCATTGTCGGCGGGAGTCTGGTCCGGAACAGGCAAATTGTTTGAAGTTGTTTATCTTTCCATTTGGTATTTGGGACCCGTGAATGGGGTTGGTGGAATAGATTTTATGGGTGCTAACAGCAATGGTAATATTGGTTTCTTCATTCCACTTTCCATTGCGTTAATTGTTGCTGCATTTATCGGCAGGGCAAGGCAATTACAGAATTAATTATCGATGTCCGTGAGGTGGCGATGCAGGTAGGCAGTCTGCTGTCCCGGCGGCAGGGATTTCGAATGTGTAGTATGCTGATTTTTCTTGCGCTGATCTCCATCACTGGATGACCAGACAGTGCGTGATTTGTTTTTGCTCATGAACGTGAGTGTAGAAGATGAGGAAAACTTTGACAACAAAAAGTCCCCGAATTTCGGGGACTTCTGTATTTACTTTGTCTTCACAACGCTAAACTTTTCTTTTCCGATCTTATAGTTGCCGCTTTGTCTGACGACCTGCTCAACAACATTTTCAGGGACATCCACAAAGGTCGTCTTATCCTCGATACGGATCTTGCCGATGGTGTAGCCGGGGATGTCCGCATGGAAGGCGATCTGCCCGACCACGTCATTCGGGCGGATGTTATGCATCCTGCCTTTATTGATCTTTAGTCGGATCATGCCCTCCTCATGCGATGCATCGCCGCGCCGCCGTTTGCTGTTTCCCCTTCCCGGCGTATCGCTTCGCCCAAACTTTTGACGACGGCTGTTCTTCGGCTTGAGTTGTTTCTCTGAACGATAGCCTGACCTGACCTCGGCCACTTCGTCGATCGGACGCTGCTTCTCGTCTGCGCGGGCGATCTTGAGCGCGGCGGCAGCGATGTTGACTGGTTCGTACCCGGCTTCGATCAGTTCCTGTACCATTTCGAGTTCGCGTTTGTAGCGTTCGCGTCCAAGCCAGACCTTCATCTTTTCGACGACCTGGTTTTCACGGTGACGATGAATATCGGCAACAGTGGGGAGTTCGACCTTTGTGACTGTTTGCTTGGTCAGTCTTTCCACTTCGCGCAGGCGGCGTTTTTCCTTGGGCGAAAGCAGCGTGATCGCCACACCCGCCTTGCCGGCGCGCCCGGTACGCCCAATGCGATGGATATATACTTCGGCGTCGTCAGGCAGGTGATAGTTGAAGACGTGCGAGATATCGTCGATGTCGAGTCCGCGGGCGGCGACGTCGGTGCCGACCAGCACTTTAAGTTGATTGGAACGGAAACGTCCCAGCACCCGTTCGCGGGCGTTCTGGTCGAGGTCACCGTGAATGGCCTCGGCGGGGATACCGCGCACGACCAGTTCGTTGGCCAGCGAGGCGGTCTCGGCGCGCGTGCGGGCGAAGATCAGGGCGCTCGTGATCGGTTCGATCTCGAAGAGACGTGTGAGCGCACTGGTCTTGTCCCTGTCGTGGACGAGATAGTAGCGCTGTTCGATTGCCAGGGCGTTGGAATTGTCTCGTTTGATCGCAACAGATTGAGGCT
>DATHRQ010000529.1:0-6968 GCA_035465095.1 Anaerolineales bacterium
AGCGGGTACCCAGTCGTGATCACTTTTTTATTAAAGAACCTTTGCGACAGGTCGGTCGTAACCGTTATCACGTCGGAAAACCTTGCCAGTGATTTCAATGCCATGCCCGGTTCTATGTCTGGAACGTAAAGCAGGGTCGGAACAAACCATCCTGCAAGCGCCATGGGCACTGCCACGTATCCACCGGTGAAGAACAACACATCCGGTTTGAACTCGTTCACGATCCTGCGGGCGGCGATCACCCCGCGTACGATTTTTGCGATGTTGCGCGGCATGGCAGACAGACCAACACCGTGTAATCCGGCAGAAGGAATCGACTTATAGGGGATGCCCCGGCGCTTAACCAGCGACTCCTCCATACCGCCTTCTCCGCCTACCCACAGCGTGTCCATATCCAGCTTTCTAGATGCGAGCGCGTTGTGAACGGCGAGCGCGGGATACACTCCGCCTCCCGTTCCTCCGGCGCAAATCAGCAGCCGCACCGAATGACCTCCGATCATTATCTTCCATAACCACACTATCACTTCCCTGGCGTGAAATGTTCAACATAATGCCAACAGCACACAGCGTCGAGACCAGGTTCGAACCGCCCGCGCTGACAAACGGCAGTGCGTTACCGGCAAACGGCATAAGACCGACCATCACCGACATATTGATCAACGCCTCGATGCCGATCCACATTGTCACGCCGGATGCGAGCAGGGTGCCCAGCATGTCCGGTGCGCGGCGGGCGATCACAAATCCGCGCCAGACCAGAACAGCATACAGGGACATAAGTAAAAATGTACCGAACAAACCCAGCTCTTCCACCACAACCGCAAAGATACTATCCGTTGGGGCAAAAGGCAAACCGGTCAACTTCGTATCGGCCTGTCCCAGGCCCACCCCAAAGATGCCGCCTTTGATGATCGCTTCGTATGACCGTTGGACGTGATAGGAAGCAAGCGTCGGGTCCTGCAGACCCGCAATGAACGAATCCACGCGATCCTGTCCGGTTGCGCTGAATTGCACAACGACCCATGCGATCACGAACGCCAGGATCAACAGAAATATTATCTGTTTCAAATCTGCGCCCGCCAGGAAGAACAACAGTCCGCCAAGGATCATCACTGTGCCAGCCGCGCTCAGATCGGGTTGCAGGTAGATCAAACCGCCAATGATACCAAGGATGACTCCCAGCGGAATCAAACCGATCGTTACATCGTGCAGAAACTGCCGCTTGGCATACAACCATACGGAAAGGTAGATGATCGCAATAAGCTTGGCGAGTTCCGAAGGTTGATATGAACCATTCAACAACGTGCGTGATGCGCCCAATCGGCTCTCATTGACAAACAGCACGGTGATCAACAAACCGATCGTGGCCAGCATGGCGATCAGCACCACTCGGCGCCAATGATGATAGTCAAAAAACGAAAGAATGGCAGCCAGCAGGACGCCGAGTCCAAGCCACCTGACCTGGCGGTTGAACATATAGGTCGCAGAACCATATTCACTGAACGAAAAATCGAACGATGCAGAGTACAACATGATCAGTCCGAACGCAACCAGGGCAACCACGCTGAGCAATAGCGGGACATCCGCGCCGCGTCTCCAATTCCTGGATGGAGAAAACGACAAGCGATCATTTACGAAAGTTCGTGCACCCATGTTCCAAACCTTTCTCCACGTTCTGCAAAATCAATAAACTCATCGTAACTTGTGCCGCCCGGCGAGAACAGGACGACATCACCCGGCTCGGCGATTTCTGCCGCCCTGACGACTGCCTCCTTCAGGCCGTTCACACGCGCCACAGAAAACCGCATCTCTCCGGAACCGAAGCCTGCGGTAGTTTTCTCGATCTTTTCTGCTGCCTCACCAAAAAGCACCATATGATCGACACGTTCGTTCGCAAGCCGCATCAACTCTTCCCATGGAAGGTCTTTATCCCGGCCGCCGAGCAGTAACACGAGCGGCTCCTCAAAAGAACGGATGGCCGCCATGCTGCGTTCTGGAGCGGTGGCAATCGAATCGTTGTACCAATGCACGCCGTTCAACTCACGCACAAATTCCAAACGATGCGGTACGCCGCGAAAATCCTCCACCGCTGCGAGCATGTCGTCCAATGGGAAGCCGGCCGCATGACCAATGGCAAAGGCGGCAAGGACGTTCTGCACATTATGGTCACCGCGCAATTGAATTTTCTCGCGCAGGAGCAGCGGAAGGTAGGCGTTGCCATCGCGCAGGTTCAACAAGCCATCGTGCAGGTAAGCGCCATCCAGACCATCCTCCAACGCGTCCATGCTGAACGTGTACAATTTGCCCTTCACCTTGCTCCGCAAATCCCAGGCGCCTTTGTCATCATGACCGAGGATTGCCGCATCATCCTTTGATTGAAATTCAAGAATACGCGCTTTCGCAGCAGTGTACGCCTCCATCGTCCCATGGCGGTCCAAATGGTTGGGCGTAACGTTCAGTATCGCAGCAATGTTCGGCGAGATCGTCATCTGATCCAATTGAAACGAAGAGAGTTCCATAATGGCAATGTCGTCAGGTTTCATCTCATCAACATAATTCAGTAACGGATCGCCAATATTGCCGCCGACGTAAGACTTGTCACCATAGGCGTTCTTCGCCATATCGCCGACCAGTGTCGTTGTGGTCGTCTTGCCGGCCGAGCCGGTGATGCCGATCGTCCTGCAGGGAACCACTTCCATGAAGATCTGTGAGTCGTTCGAGAGGGGAATGCCCCTTGAAACGGCATCAGCCACAATGGGAAGTGTGAGCGGGACGCCTCCAGAAAGACAAAGCACGTCGGTCGAATCCAGCAGCTCAAGCGGATGTCCGCCAAGCGCCCACTGCACCTCAAACTCGGCCAGCGATTCGCGGGCAACCTTCAATTCATCTTCGCTGCGCATATCGCTCAAGGTGACCTGTGCGCCGTGATTGGAAAGCCAGCGCGCGAGCGCCAGCCCCTGACGGGCGGCTCCCAGGATCAATACGCGTTTGCCTTTCCAATTTTCCATCATCACACCAAAGCCAATCCCACACCGACCATGCCAGCCAGAAGTGCGATCAGCCAAAATCGCTGCACGACCTGTGTTTCACTCCAACCGAGCAGCTCAAAATGCAAATGGATGGGCGCCATCTTGAAGAAGCGCTTACCTCCTGTCATTTTGAAATAAGCAACCTGCACCACAACGCTCAGTGCCTCGCTCAACGGGACAATCGCGATCAAAAGCAATAACGGCCATTGCCCGGTCATCAAAGCGACAACTGCCAGTGTTGCACCGAGTGAAAGCGAACCTGTATCTCCCATGAACAACTCGGCAGGATGCACGTTGAACCATAAAAAACCGAAAAGCGCGCCGACGATCGTAAAACAAAAACGCGCCAGGAAGATCTGTCCCTGCATGAGGGCGATCCCGCCGAAAGCGGCAAAGGCGGTTGCCGAGATCAAGCCGGCGAGTCCATCGAGACCATCGGTGAAGTTGACCGCGTTCGATTCGCTCACAATGATGAACGCTGCGACCGGCACATACCACCAGCCGAGTTCGATCTCGCCCTGGATGCCCGGCAGGATCATCTCAGGGACTTCCAGGAACTGCTTTAACACGTAGGCGGTACCCAATGCCAATATGGCCTGCGCGGCAAACTTGGTACGCGCACGCATTCCTTCGCCGCGGCGTTTTCCGCGAATACCTTCCCAGTCGTCCAGCATGCCAAGCGCGGCATAACTGACCAGCACGATCAAGGGGACCAGCACCGAACTGCCAATGATATCGAAACCGATAAAGTTCGCGGCATTGAGCAGACCGGTAAGCAAAAGCACGGGCACGATAAACAGCACACCGCCCATCGTGGGCGTCCCCATCTTTACATTGTGGTGACCGGGCTCATCCACACGGATGAGTTTGCCAACCCGGAAGTGGCGCAGTACGCGCAGCAGTGGTGAACCCCAGATCACCGTCATTACAAACGAGAACATCGCAAGTCCCAAAACGAAGGCATTATTCTGCGTCATGAGCGCTGCTCCAATGAGCTGACAATGCGATCCATGCGCAGGCCATGCGAGCCTTTGATGAGGACAACATCATCCTTGGTGAGGTTGCCGTTCAGCCAGTCCATAAGCGGATCGACCTCATCGAACTCCTCGATCGTCCTTTTTTTACCGGTTGCCCGGCGCGCAGCTGCGGCAATGATGTGCGCACGTTCGCCCAACGTGAGCAATACATCCGCCACCTGCGCCGCACGCAGACCAATCATCTCATGCCCGCCGCGTTCATATGGGCCGAGTTCGAGCATATCACCAAGGACAGCCACCTTGCGGCCATCCAGTTCATCGAGCAGGTTCAAAGCTGCAAGCATCGATTCAGGAGAAGCATTATATGAATCATCGAGCAGTAACGCGCCGCTTTCACTACGGACCGCCGCGAGGCGCAGTTGCATGTGTCCCTGGCTCAGACCTTCAATGATCTCCTGCCAGTTCATGCCCTCCGCCAGCCCAACCGCCGAGGCGCGCAAAGCCGTATGCACCGAATGGCGTCCGATCAAGGGGATCTTTACGGTCAGCGTCTCTCCCTGATAGTGCATGCGAAAACGTATGCCGTCCAGGCCCAGCCCTTCGACCTGGTCCGCCCAGAGATGCGCTTCAGAGGACAGGCCGTAGAAGAAGACACGCGCCTTCGTCTTTTCCTCCATTTTGCGGACCCACGGGTCATCAAAGTTGAGGATTGCCACGCCTTCTGGAGCCGGGGGCAGCGCCTGGACCAGTTCGGCCTTTCCGCGTGCGATGGCTTCCTGTGAACCCGCACGCTCCGCATGGACGGTGCCGATGTTGGTGATAACACCCACCTGCGGCTGTGCAATATCACAAAGAAAATCGATCTCGCCAGGCACGTAGAATCCCATTTCAAGCACGGCATGTTGGTACCCGGAACTGAGCTGGAGGATGGTCAGCGGAAGTCCGATCTCGTTATTCAGGTTACCCGGGCTTTTGAGCGTGTGGTAACGCGTGCTCAGGACTTCGGCGATCATTTCCTTTGTGGTCGATTTTCCAACGCTGCCGGTGATGCCGATCACGCGCAGGTCAAGCTTGCGGCGCCAGAAACGTGCGATCTGCTGCAGTGCAGCCACCGTATTGTCCACGCGCAGGCAAAAGGGGATGGAAAAATCAATTCCCAGATAGGATTCGGCCGATGAAACGGCCCGCAGGTCGACGATCCGGAAGGAATCGTCCGCGCCAGCGTCCCGCTGAATTAAAGCAAAAGACGCCCCCCTCTTGAAGGCATGGTCGATAAAGTCATGTCCGTCCACTTTTTCACCGGGAATGGCAACGAAAAGGGAGCCGGGGATGACCTGACGCGAGTCGATCACCGCTTCGGTGATAACCGTTTCGGCCTGCGGACGAAAAGTGGTGATTGCCTCGAGGGCGTCTGCAAGGGTAAGCATTATCGTGATCCGTATTGGTTGCGAACCAGATCGGGAGGGATGTTGAGCGTGATGACGGTCTGTTCGGCAACTTCAGCAAAAACGGGCGCGGCGGTCTGCGAACTCCAGATGGAGGTTGTAGGCTCCTGGAGCCAGACGTAGATAAGAAAGCGCGGGTCGTCCACCGGTCCCCAGCCGATGAAGGAAGCATTGGTACGTTCAGGATCATAGCCGTATTCGGTGGGGATCTGGGCGGTGCCGGTCTTGCCTGCCACACGGTAGCCGGGCAGCAGCGCCGCAGACGATTCGCCCTCAAGGGAAACAGAAAGCATTTGTGTGAGCGTGCGCGCCGTCTGTGCGGAAATGGGCGAGCCGGCATATTGAGATGGAACGTTATATTGATGCCCATCGCGCAGCATGGCATACAACATGTGCGGCGTGACCATTTGTCCATCGTTGGCGATGGCAGAAACAGCCATGAGCATTTGCATGGGCGTGACCGTGACTCCCTGACCGAAGGCATTTGTGCCGAGATCGACTGGATACCAATCCGAATCACCCGGGACCTTGAGCCTGCCCATCGCTTCACCGGAGAGGTCCACGCCTGTGGGATGTCCCAGGCCAAAATGTTCCATGTAGGAATAGAAACTGGGTGAGCCCATCTGGGTGGCGATCCAAGCCATGCAGACGTTCAACGAATGCTGCAAACAGCCGGTCATATCCTGCTGGCCCCAGGGTTGGCGGTCCCAGTTGCGGATGGTGATGCCGCCCACGTTAATGGACCCGGTGTCGATGAAGGTCGTTTGGGGTGTGACGGTACCGGCATCGAGCGCGGCCGCCATGGTCAGAACTTTTACGACCGAACCGGCTTCGTATGCCATTCCGATCGAGCGGTTGTACTGGCTGCCATTATCGTAGACCTGAAAGTAGTCGGTGTAGTTGTTCAGGTTCATGCGCGGCGTGGTTGCCATGGCAAGGATCTCGCCGCTCTTCGGGTCCATGACGATGATCGCGCCGTTTCTGGCGCCATACTCGAACAGGGATTCGTCGAGTATGGTTTCAACTTTTGCCTGCAGATCGCGGTTCAAGGTAAGTACAAGGGTCGTGCCGTTGGGAACCCTGGGAATGTCGACGGCTTTGTTCGGGTCGCGCGGCACCCAGACCTGCACCGGAGTGCCGGCCAGCAGGTCGTTATATTTTTCCTCGATGCCAAAGTAACCCCGTCCATCGCGGGTGACAAACCCGAGCACGTTCGATGCCAGATTCGATTCCGGGTAACTGCGCTGGAAATGTGGTTTGAATCCGAGGCCGTCCAGGCGGTCGTCCTCGGTGTCCTCCAACTGCTGGAGGATCTGCTGCAGGGAAGCAACCGTTTCTGCATCCACATAATCCTTGACGACGATATACGTCCAAGTTTCAGGGGAGTTGACGAGTTTGTCGTGAACTTCCTCGAAGGTCATATCGAGGTATGTCCCCAGCACATACGACAACGCATCCACGTCATTCATTTCGTTCAGGCTGACACCCACTTCATAGACAGTGCGATTGCCCGCCAACAG
>DATHRQ010000530.1:0-2691 GCA_035465095.1 Anaerolineales bacterium
GGTTCAAGGCTTAATTCCTTCAACAGGTCATTCCCGTCCAGCAGACGCGGGGGCGTGACCGTCTCTTCGGGTTTCTCCCAATAGTTTTCCAGCAGAATGCGGGCGATATCCAGCGCGGCTGTCCAGGTTTCCTGTGGAAGGGCGTGACCACGTGTTCCGCGCAGATCAGCGAGGCCCAACAAAACCAGATCGACGCCGGCCTCACCCGCGGCACGGAAGAAACGGTAGATGGCTTTGCGGGAAGGTTCCTGCTGGTCACCCTCGAGGCGGCTGGTAAAGAAATGGAAGCGCATGTGATGCCTGACGATCTTTTGGATGTGTTCGACCTCGTCATTGCTCAGATTGAATTCCCGACCTCGTCTGGATGCAACCTGCGCACCCTGCACATCGTGGTCGAAAAATCGGATGCGCCCCGATTCATCCACGGACCTTGTGGCTGGTTTCTGGACATCGTGATACAACGCCGCGAAAAACAGCGCCGCACGGACGGAACGATCCGTGTTCAGGGATTTCGCGAAGTGTTCAGCCAATTGTTCTCGATATCGGCCAAGGCGCAGCGTGAGCAAGCCCGTGTACATATCGTTGGTCTCATCGGCGGAGTAACCCACGCGTAATGAGTTGATGATGGATTCAAGATATCCCAACACGCTGAGGGTGTGCTCCCAAACATCGTAAATGTGCGGCGGCGACTGTTCCACGCCTTTCATGGCGGTGAGTTCAGGGAGCAGGTGCGGGAAAACTCCGAGCATTTCCAGCGCGCGCATGGCCGTATCTGGTTTGGGGCCTTCAAGTATCTTGAATAATTCGTCCCGTTTGCGTTCCGGGGAGACGTTCGGAAGCAAGTTTGCGGCCTGTTTCATGAAACTGCGTGTTTCAAGTTCGATCTTGCACTCGAACCTGGCCGCCTGGCGGATCGCACGCAGAATACGGATCGGATCATCAGCAATGGATGTGGGCGCGCAGGCACGGATCAATTTGGTGCGCAGGTCAGATGCGCCGTTCAGCGGGTCGATCAGGGTCTGCTTGTGCAGGTCAAATGCGATGGCGTTGATGGTGAAGTCACGTGCGCGCAGGTCTTCATCCAAAGTGTCCCCCCGGTAGGTTGCAAAATCAAGGAAGGTTCTTGACCCATCGACATCGGTGAAGATCACGCGCCCCGTGTCGCGTTCATCGTCGAGGATCATGAAGTCGGCGTTCAGGTCGTTGGCAACTTTTCGGGCGCAGGCTATGCTTTTTGCAGGCAGGGCAAAATCAAGGTCGGATGAGATGCGGTTGAGAAGCATGTCGCGAACTGCGCCGCCGACGAGGTGAATCTCAGTATCTGGTAATATATCGCGGACCTTGTCCAACAGGGGTGAATGGGAAAATGAGAGGGGCATATAAATGATTTCAGGTTTTTCCTTGTGACGGCTTTTTTGCGCGGCGTGCAAAGCTTGTTCGGGAGTGCCCCCTTGTGCAACGATCCTGCCGCGGACTTTAGCGACCCAGCGCCCGGCGTACGGAGAAGCGGCTTGCGGGTTTTCATCCATCGCAGGTCAAAAGGGAGGTTCGTACTTGTCCAGATCGACAACGCCGATGAAGCGCAGGTTGCGATGATATTCGTCCAGATCGAGCCCGTAGCCGAAGACGAATTTGTTGGGGATGGTGAAGCCGCGGTAATGAATGTCCACGTCGGATTCGCGGCGTTCGGGTTTGTCGAGCAGGGCGCAGACTTTCAGGCTTCGCGGACGCCGGAGGTTGAGCATTTCGATAACGGCGGCAATCGTGCGCCCGCTGTCTACGATATCTTCGACCAGCAGTACATCCTTGTCGCGGATGTCGGTTTGCAGGTCGAGCGTGACGCGTACCGTGCCGCTCGATTCACGTTTGCCGATGCCGTAGGAGGATACGGCCATGAAGTCCATCATATGCGGGGAGGTGATGTGACGGCTGAGGTCCACCAGGAAGGGCACACCGCCGCGCAGGATACAGATGAGGAGCAGGTTGCCATCCGTGTAGTCGGCGCTGATCTCGCTCCCCAACTCCTTGATCCGTGTTTGGATTGCCTCTTCTTCGATCAGGATCTCAGCGAGAAACTCTTTGTAGTTTTGCATTGGCAGGACCTCACACTTTTAAGATTTACCTTCCATCTCTAACGGGGCACTTCGTACCCACTAACGCGGTACCTCGTACCCACTAGCGGGGCACCTCGTGATGTTCCCTGCAGCGCGCCTCGTACATTTCCGATGCGCCGACGATCACGATCGGATCATCGTAGCGTGCAGGTTTTCCGTTGACGAGTCTTTGCGTGCGCGAGGC
This sequence comes from Anaerolineales bacterium, assembly GCA_035465095.1. Taxonomy (GTDB): domain Bacteria; phylum Chloroflexota; class Anaerolineae; order Anaerolineales; family Villigracilaceae; genus Defluviilinea. The sequence goes on from DATHRQ010000530.1 coordinate 2,299, forward strand.
TTCATTTCCGCAGACCATGCAGATGGCATGTAGTTTTGAAACATCCTCTGCCAGAGACATCAGCACAGGTATGGGGCCGAACGGTTCACCCTTGAAATCCATGTCCAGCCCCGCAGCAAGCACACGCACCCCTTTTGTTGCAAGTTCCTGCGCCACCTGGATGATCTCCGGGTCGAAGAACTGTGCTTCGTCGATCCCGACCACGGTCGTATCGTCATCAACCTTCTTACGGATATCTGCCGCGTTTGCCACAGGGATCGCATCACAGTTCGAGCCGGTATGCGACGTGACCTTCTCCTCGGCATAGCGATTGTCTATGGCCGGTTTGAAAACCTGTACTTTTTGCTTTGCGATGGTGGCACGTACCAGGCGGCGGATCAGTTCGTCTGTTTT